>JAKANW010000021.1 GCA_021823555.1 Chloroflexota bacterium | reverse complement strand
GGATTTGGGGATCCCAAAGCCCGCGTCCTTGTGGTGGGATTGGCCCCCGGCGCGCACGGCTCCAACCGCACCGGCCGACAATTTACCGGCGACGCATCCGGCAACTTTCTGTACCCTGCACTTCACCGGGCTGGATTTTCAAATCAGCCGGACTCGTTCGCGCGGGACGATAGCCTGCTCCTGTCCGATCTTTATATCACCGCCTCGGGCCGCTGCGCCCCACCTGATAACAAACCGACTTCCGAGGAACTTGATAACTGCCAGCCGTACCTGGAGAAGGAAATCGAGCTTCTTCATCCCAAAGTGATCGTCCTCCTCGGTCGGGTGGCATTCGAGAGAGTCCTGCGGATATATTCCGCCCGCAATCCGGCCTGGAAGTTCATCCACAGCGCGGCCTATCAACTTGAAAACGGGACCTGGCTGGTATGCTCGTATCATCCCAGCCAGCAGAACACCCAGACGGGCAAGCTGACGGTCAAGATGTTTGACGCAGTGTGGACGAGGGTCAGATCGCTTTTGGATAGCGAGACCGAATGAACTCTACTCTCATCACCCCGGGCGAAGTCGCCCCCGATTTTGAATTGCTGGATACGCAGGACCAACCTGTACGTCTTTCTTCTTTCCGCGGCAGCAAGGTTGTGGTATTGGCTTTCCTGCGCGGTTTCATGTGACCCTTCTGCCGCGCGCAGTTGGCGCGTATGCGAGACGAATATCAAGCCTTCACAGAACGCGGCGCGGAAATCCTGGCCGTGGGTCCCGATAAGGCCGAACAATTCAAACGTTATTGGCAGAATGAAAGCATTCCTTACATTGGCCTGGCCGACCCGGCGCATAAGGTTGCCTGGCAATATAAACAGCAGGTCAATCTCTTTAAGTTGGGCCGTATGCCGCTGGTCTGTGTGGTGGATCAGGCTGGTCGCGTCCGTTTTGTTCATTATGGGTATTCCATGTCTGACATTCCTGCCAACGAAACCCTGTTTGGCGTAATAGATGAATTGAACGCGACATCTTAACTGCATGACTCCATCCACACCCGGACAGATTGCTTTCCTCGGCTCTGGCGAGACTTCGCTGGCGGGCGGCCGTATCTTTGAAACATTGGCGCGCCGCCTGCCTCAGCCGCTGCGCATCGCAGTAATGGAGACCACCGCCGGTTTCGAGCTTAACTCGGAACAGGTGGCCGGCCGCGTGGCGGAATTTCTCAAGATGCGTTTGCAAAACTATAAGCCGGTCATTGACGTAGTCCACGCCCGCAGGCGCGGCGCCGAATTCAGTCCTGACAACCCGGAAATCCTCAAGCCGCTTCTCCAGGCGGATTTGGTCTTCATGGGCCCCGGCAGCCCGACCTATGCCGCGCGTCAACTGACTGGGACGCTGGCGTGGGATGTGATCCGCGCCCGTCACCGCCTCGGCGCGGCGCTGGTATTTGCCTCCGCTGCGACGATTGCCATCGGCGCCTGGGTCCTGCCCGTTTACGAGATCTACAAGGCGGGCGAGGATGTTCATATTAAGCCCGGCCTCAACCTGTTCGCGGATTATGGTATGCCGCTCTCCTTCGTTCCGCATTGGAACAATGCCGAAGGCGGCGCCGACCTGGATACCAGTCGCTGCTTCATTGGCATGGATCGTTTTGCCCAATGGTGCGATCTATTGCCGCCGGGGAGCACGACCCTCGGACTGGATGAGCACACCGGCGTCATCTTTGATTTTGAAAACGGCAATTGTGAGGTCAGTGGCGTGAGCAGCATCTCGATTGTCCGCGAATGCGACCCTGAGATTTTCCCTTCCGGCAAAAGATTCCCCTTGAGTGAGCTGGGCGAATTTCGCCTGCCCCAACCGCTGGAAAGCGGGCTTTCCGCACAAGCCTGGGGGATGGTGAACCAAACGCCCAAGCTGGCAGCGGATGCGGATTCGCCGCCAGCCGAAGTATTGGCCTTGGCCGAGCAACGCGCCGCGGCCCGCGCCCGTAAGGATTTTGCCGAATCTGACCGTTTGCGCGATCAGATCGCCGGGTTGGGTTGGACGGTTCAAGATACGAAAGATGGGCAAAGCCTGGTGAAATCGTAGTTTTCTTCAGCGGAGGCAAGCGCCTCCGCTGAAAATTTAATTTGTCCGACAAAATGCGATAAAATACACACGCTAGATTTCACAAGGAGTCCCTTTCATGCGCGCTGTAGACATCATCATCAAAAAACGCGACAAACGTGAATTAACCCGTGAAGAGATCCGCTTCTTTGTCAAAGGTTTTACCAATGGGCGCATTCCAGATTACCAGGTTTCTTCGTGGGCGATGGCCGTCCTGCTGAATGGCATGACGCCGCGCGAGGTCAAGGACCTGACGCTGGCCATGGCTCAAAGCGGTGAAGTGCTCGATTTGTCCGACATTGTTGAAATCGCCGTGGACAAGCATTCCACCGGGGGGGTGGGAGACAAAACATCATTGTTCGTGCTGCCGACAGTAGCGGCCTGTGGGCTGCCTGTGGGCAAGATGTCTGGACGCGGGTTGGGATTCACGGGCGGGACGCTCGATAAACTCGAATCCATTCCGGGGTATCGAGTTGATCTTTCGACCCGTGAATTTGAAGACCAATTAAAGAAAATTGGCGTTGTGCTGACCGGCCAGTCGAAAGACTTGGCGCCTGCAGATGCCAAACTCTATGCCCTGCGCGATGTGACCGGTACTGTCCCATCCATTCCGCTGATCGCTTCGTCCATCATGTGCAAAAAGATCGCCGGGGGCGCGCATGCGGTCGTGTTGGATGTGAAGATGGGCAATGGCGCCTTTATGCAAACCCTGGATGACGCCCGTCAGCTAGCTGAGGCGATGATCACCATCGGCAAGCTGGCAGGCCGCGAAGTGGTGGCCGTGATTTCGGATATGAACCAGCCGCTTGGCGAGACCGTGGGCAATGCCCTCGAACTGCGTGAAGCGATTGATGCTTTGCATGGCGGCGGCCCGGCGGATTTCCGCGAACACGGCCTGCACATGAGCGCCGAGATGCTCGTGCTTGGCAGGAAGGCCAAAGACCTGGCGGCTGGCCGCCGCATGGCCGAGAAAGCCATCGCCAATGGACGTGCCTTCGAGAAATTCCGCCAGTTGGTCATGGCCCAGGGCGGTGACGTTTCGTATGTGGACGACCCCGAAAAACTGCCAAAAGCGGAAATCGTGGAGGTTGTTCCCGCGCCGAAAAGCGGCTGGATCAAGCAGGTCCACGCCCGCGAAATCGGTGAAGCTGCCGTCTCGATCGGCGCCGGGCGCGCCCAAAAAGGCGACCCCGTGGATCACGCCGTTGGATTGCTGATCCATCATAAGGTGGGGGACCGGATCGAAGCAGGCCAGCCTCTCTTCACGATCCACGCCAATGGCGCCGCGGCCCAGGCTGAGGTCCGGAAAAGAGTCGCTGCCGCTCACGTTATCAGTGAGGTTCCTGTCCCTCCTCTTCCGCTTTTCTATGATTAACTCACGCTTACCTTTGGCGCCATCCTGCTGGACGGTCTTAACATCGGTGATAACGCCGGATTTGCAAATTGCCGAGCCGTTAGCCTTGCATATTTATTAAGAATCGGGCATACTTACCATACCACTGCAAATGCAGTTTTCAGGAGCGTAGGCATGGCTAAAGTTTCTTTGAGAATTTACAACCGGGATATTGAAAGCCTCATTGACCAGAATCGCCTGGATGAGGCAATTGCCCATTGCCGTCACATCCTGCAGACCTTCTCCAAGCATCTCGATACCTATCGTTTGTTGGGTAAGGCCTATCTGGAAGCCAAGCGATATGATGAAGCTGTAGATATTTTCTCGCGCGTCCTGATGGCTGTGCCGGATGATTTCGTGGCCCACGTTGGCATGAGCATCATCCGCGATGACCAGGCCAAGCTTGACGAGGCCATCTGGCACATGGAGCGCGCTTTCGAGTCGCAGCCATCCAATGCCGCCATTCAGGGTGAATTGCAGCGCTTGTTTGGTCGTCGGGACGGTGTGGAGCCGCCCAAGATCCGCATGACGCGCGGGGCGTTAGCTCACATGTATGTGCAAGGCGAACTCTACCCGCAAGCCATCTCAGAGATCAAAGCCGTCCTGGGCCAGGACCCACAACGCGACGATATGAAGACGCTCCTGGCGCGGGCTTATTTCCATGCCGGTCAAAAGGCTGACGCGTCTGACGTCTGCTCGCAACTGCTCAAACGCTACCCTTATTCCTTCGATGCCAACCGTATCATGGTCGAACTTCTACAGACCAGCGAGAGTGTGGAGACCACCCAGGTCTATCGCCACCGCGTCAATGAACTTGACCCGTATTCCACCTTTGCGCAAGGTTCTGTTTTCCGTTCTGCTGATGTGTCGGACGCTGCCGTCAACCTGGAACGGCTTGAGTACAAAGGTCAGGATGTGCAGTTGTCTCCGGATTGGAGCGCATCCAGCATCAGTCTTGGGACTCAAGCGACGAGCCAGGAGCCGGACTGGTTGAAATCAGATCTCTTCGCTTCGCCCCAGGAAGAGAAGCCTGCTCCCGTTTCAAAAGGCGACGCCGACATCCCCGATTTTCTCCGCCAAGCCGGTTGGACAGAATCCAGCGGTGCGGCCGAACAACCTCCTTCCGTTGCAGCCGGACCTGATGCGGAGCCTCCTTTGGCCGAGGGCGAGATGCCCGATTGGCTGAAGGCCATGGCCCCTGCCGAACCCTCCGAGTCTGCAGCCCCTGTTCCCGCAGAGCCTGCATCCAAATCTACCTCTGCCGATATCCCTGATTGGCTGCGCAGCCTGGACGACTCCCAATCAGTTCAGCAGCCTGCCGGGTCAAGTGACGTGCCCGATTGGTTGGGTGGTTTGAGCAAGATTACAACTGCGGGTGCCGCAGGCGCGGCATCTAATGATATTCCTGACTGGTTGCGGGGTTCAGATGATACCGGAGTAGCCGCTCCGGCGGTCTCGCCGCAAGATGCGTCCCTGCCCGACTGGATTAAATCTACCCCAGAGGCGGCTCCTGCCGAACCTGCTCCTGTTTCAACTCCTGCTTCTGTAGATAAGCTTGGCACAACGGCCAAGGAACAGGAGGATGCCGTAGCCTGGCTGGAAAGCCTGGCTGCCAAGCATGGCGCCAAGTCCGAAGAACTGGTCACCGATCCCAATGCTCGCAGCGAGAAGCCGCCTGAATGGGTGAAGCAGGCCAGCGAATTGGGCGCGACATCCCAACCGGCCGTTCCTGCCGAGTCCAAGCCAGTTGAACCGGTTGCCCAGAAACCGGAACCACCCGCACCTCCAGTTTCTGCTCCATCCCCCTCGGTGGAGACGCTTGGAACCACTACCAAGGAACAGGATGATGCTGTGGCCTGGCTGGAAAGTCTGGCTGCCAAACACGGCGCCAAAGCCGAAGAATTGGTCACTGATCCGAATGCACGGAGCGAGCAACCGCCTGAGTGGGTCAGGCAGGCGAGCGAACTGGGTGTGTCTGAGCCAACTGCCCCAGCCGAACCGAAACCTGTTGAACCTGTCCCACAGACTCTCGAACCGTCTGCACCCTCAATGGATGAGACCGGCATGTGGCTGCGGGACCTGGCCGGAAAAGAAACTTCCTTTCAGGAAGAAACTTTTCAGGCAGAACAGGCGCCTGCTTCCACCGATGAACTGGCCAATTGGTTGAGCAGCCTGGATGAGGCGGAAAAGACTTCCAAGCCGGTAGAAGAAGAACCGGTTTCCCCAATGCAGGCAGAAGCCCCGGCCGAGGCGACCGACCTGCCTTCATGGCTGAAAGGTTTGGAAAAAGAAGCCCCGCCTGCACAAGCTTCGACAAGCGAAGAATTACCGGATTGGTTGAAGGTTGAAGCCGAAGCTCCGGCTCAACCCGAACCGACCGCGCCGACCGACTGGCATCCTGTTGAGTCTCAACCCGAGCCTGAATTGAAATTTGAACCTGAGCCTGAGCCTCAACCTCAATTTAAATTTGAGCCTGAACCACCAGAACCTGAGATGAAGCCTGTCCCTGAGCCGGAACTAGAACCTGAGTCTCCTGCCAGGTATGTTGCACCGCCGCGCCCGGCGCCCGCAGCGAAGAAAGCCCTTGTTCGCGAGGCTCGTCCTGCACCCGCAAAACCTATAACACGTCCGCGCCAGACCGGCATGCTTACACCTGTAGTGGATCCCGCCTTGGCTGCTGCCCAGACCGAGATGAGCCGTGGCGATATCCCCGCCGCGCTTGAGCATTTTGACAGGTTGATCAAGAAAGGCCGTTGGCTGGAGGAGATCATCCAGAACCTGCGCGATGCACTGTATCGTTATCCGGTGGAGGTGAGCATTTGGCAGGCGCTCGGTGACGCGTATATGCGTACCAACCGCTTGCAGGAGGCGCTCGACGCCTACACCAAGGCGGAAGAACTGTTACGATAAAAAGCCGTAGGGCGACTACCCAGCCGCCCTACAATTTTGATTCTCTGGAGGAATTCTGTGGAACGAACGCTCGTATTAGTCAAACCCGATGGCGTGCAACGTAGTCTGATCGGTGAAGTGATCGCCCGGCTGGAACGCCGCGGTCTGCGCCTGGCGGCGGCTAAGTTTATGCAGGTCAGCAAGCAACTGGCTGAGACTCATTACGCCATTCACAAGGGCAAGCCGTTTTATGATGGCCTGATTTCATATATCACATCCGCGCCGGTGATGGCCATGGTCTGGGAAGGGCCGGCCGCGGTGGCGGCTGTCCGTCAGACGATGGGCGCCACCCGCCCGACCGAGGCGGCTCCCGGTACCCTGCGCCACGACTTCGCCCTCGAAGTTGGCCGCAACCTGACCCACGCTTCCGACTCCGCTGAGAACGGCGAGAAGGAAGTGGCCTTATGGTTCAAGAAGGAAGAACTGGTGAATTGGGCGCGTGAGAACGACAAGTGGATTTTTGAGAAGTAAGAACAACATTGCGCGAATCATAACGTCCCGTGGGCTTGATCGGATGGCCCACGGGACGTTTACATTTGTTGTGGAAAATCACTTAACGTCAGTGATGGAAACTAGGATAACGGGCTCTTTAAAAGCTACTGGACGCGCAGTAGTATTTTTCCTTCTTCCCACAATTCTTCCAATTGATAATAATCGCGCTGGTCCGGCGAGAAGAGGTGAACGACCACGTCACCGTAATCCACAACCACCCAGCCATCGCGCGCCAACCCCTCTTTTTTCCCTTTTTTCTTATGCTTCTTACGCATGTCTTCCAGCACTGCGTCGGCCAAGGCGTCCAACATACGGTCGCTGGTGCCGGTGCAGAAGACGAAGTAGTCTGTAAATGAAACAATCTCCTTGAGATCAAGGAGCACAATGTCTTCGCCCTTTTTCTCTTCCAGGGCATTGACGATTTCGCGGGCAAGGTCGAGTGTATTCAGGAGTCACCTCATTCTGGATTCAGGCGGTTGCCAATGGCGCAGAAAACAGGCGCGTATAAACTGAGCCTGTAGGGAGAAGTTCACTTTTCATCAGGTGGATGGAGTTCACGTCCACTTTGCCGATCTGTCCGACATGCGCTGCTTCCAGCGCAGCCCGGATACATTGCTGTTCATTGGAAGTGATATTTTGTTTGACGCGGCCAATGGTCAGGTGCGGGGAAAAGGGACGCTCCTCTGTCTCGTAGCCCAGACGCGCCGCAGCAGACTCCACCCCCTTTTGCAGCGCCTCCAACTCAGCCGGGGCCTGGATCCCGACCCAGATCACGCGCGCCCGCCTCGGGCTTGGGAATGAACCGAGTCCGCTGATGTGAAAGGAAAAGGCCGGATGCTTGGCGGCCTCCTGGGTCAGCATCTGGGTCAGGAATTGCACATTCGAGGAGGAAACATCGCCTAAAAATTTCAGGGTAATATGCAGGTTGCCCGGCGGTACCCAGCGAACCACGGATGAATCAGCCGCCTGGCGCAGTCCGGCCGTTTGCCGGTGGATTGCATCTTGATATGGAGAGGGGATTTCAAGCGCAATAAAAGCGCGCAGGAGACTCATGCTTGCGGTTGGCTATCCCCCCTGCAACACACGATCTACAGCTTGTTTGAGATCGAGGAAACCCACCGGTTTGGTCAGGTAGAGAGAGGCACCTGCTTCAATGCCGGTCTTGATATCCGAGGGCATGCTTTTGGCGGAGACCACAATCACGGGGATGGCGGCCAACTCCGGATCGCGGCGCATGAAGCGCAGGACTTCAAGCCCGGAAATATCGGGCATCATCACGTCCAGGATCACCACATCCGGTTTCTCGCTGGCGATAGACGGGATGGCAGGTTCGCTGCTGAACATTTTGAGCACGCGAAAGCCGCCGACGCGCATCATCTCTGCAAACATTTCTGCGGCGTCTGCTTCATCTTCGATGATCATTACGGTTCTTTGCGTTGCGGTCATACAAATCTAAAAATAGCATAAGACCAGTGAAATGACAAGGGCAAGTTTGGTGGGCCGGCTGTAAGAAATATTTTTGAGCGGCCGTCAAAGGGGTATGAATCATCCCGGAGGAATAATGAGCGATCTTCAGGCGTTCCGTAATGAGAAAGATGATTTCTTTGGGCATCATCCGCAAAGTCCCCTGACACGCGAGCAGAGACGGAACTTTCAAGGGTTGAACTATTTTCCGGAAGATGAATCCTTGCGACTGGAAGTGAAGGTGGAGGAGTTCCCGGCGAAGGAGCGCATTCAAATGCAGACGACCACCGGCGACGTGCAAATCTATGAACGTTTTGGCCGCTTTTGCTTTCAAGTGGATGGACAGGATGCTGAGCTGACAATCTACCGGAGTCCCGATGGGTTCTTCCTACCTTTTGTGGACTCGCTGGCAGGGCGGGAGACGTACCCAGCCGGGCGTTACCTGGAACCTGAGTCTTTGCCGGGGAATTGCTTCCTGGTGGATTTTAATTTGGCTTACAATCCCTACTGTGCCTACAACGAGATGTGGTCCTGCCCGATCACCCCGCTGGAGAACCGGCTCAAAGTGCCGGTGCGCGCCGGTGAGAAGTTGTTCCATGAATAAGAAAAAGAGCGAGTGAAAACTCGCTCTACTTTTTAGGCAGGCTGGCTCTTTTCCAGGATTTCGAGCAGGGCTTCGTATTCCTCACAACAGTCGTGGCAAATATCCAGATGTTGTTTGATGAGCGGCATCAGGCGCGCCGCATCTTCCCCCTGGAACTGGCGTTCGGCGTATTCATCCACTATGGCATAAACATCCTCGCAGGTGCATTCATCCTCTGCGGTATCTTCCAAGGAGTGGATCAGCCTCTCGACCAGTTCATCAGAGAGTTCGGGGCTTTCTTTACGAAAAAGCCCCTGGAAGCGGCGAAATAAGTCCATGATTTTCATTCAAGCCTGAGACTTTGACGGTTAATATTTTATTAATCTTACTTGGATTCAAAAGCCGCCAGGACTTCCTGCGGGGTGAGATCTTCCGTGACCAACCGGCGTTTGAGGCGCAGGCGGGCGTCGTGCAATAATTTATACAACGCATTGCGATTGGTTTTCAAACGGCGCGCCGCCTCTTCCATTGGCATATCTTGGATGCCGAGCATGACCAGCGCCTGGCGCTGTTTCTCGGTCAGCTCCTCGTCAATGATGCGGCGGATGCGAGCCGACATGTCGGTGCGTTCGGCGGTGACTTCGGGGCTGGCGTGTGCATCGGCCATCAGACTTTCCGGCGCGGGGTTTTCCTCGTTATCCACCAGCTCGTCGAGGGAGGTATCCTGCCAGCGTTTGCGGCGCAGCTCGGTCAGCGCGATGCGGATGGCGATCTTGTGCACCCAGGTGGTGAACATGCTGCGGCCCTCGAAGGTGTCCAGTTGATCCAGGACGCGTAACAGGGTCTCCTGGGTTACTTCCTCAACCAGCGGGGTAAAGAGAGGATCTTCTGGAGAGAGCCAGCGTGAGAGGGCATAAGGCAATCCCTTCTGGACAATGGAATACAAATCGTCCAGGGCGGCTTCTTTCACCTGTCCCTGGGCGTGCAGATCAGAAAGCCAAGTTTCATTGGTTCGGAGTGTCATTCTGGTGAAATTATACTCGAAGGGTCGAAAAGAACCGCAAATCGGATGGGCCGGTTCCCCCTGCCCGTTGGCTGCCACCGTTATGGCTGGGTCATCTCGTTCCAGGCGATGACCCGATTGCGTCCCGTTTCCTTGGCGTAGTACATGGCGTTGTCGGCGCGGCGGATGACCTCCTGGATAGTGTCGGCCTCGTCCGGGAGGCAGGAGCAGACCCCGATACTGATGGTGATGCGCAGGAAGCCTTTATCGGTGCTGAGCGGCGTGTTTTCAATGATGTTACGCAAACGCTCGGCAATCTCCTTGGCCTCCGCTTCCGATGTATCGGGGAGCAGGGCGATAAATTCCTCCCCGCCCAGGCGCGCGAAGATGTCATTTTTGCGCAATACCGCCGAGCAGGGTTGGACCAGGCTGGCCAGCACCTGGTCGCCGACATTGTGTCCATGATGGTCGTTGACGTTTTTGAAGTGGTCAATATCGAACAGGATGATGGAAAATGGACTGCCAGTCGCGCATTCCCGCAAGGCTACTTCGCTTTGGTAAGTGAAATAGCGACGGTTGTAGATGTTGGTCAGCGGGTCTATATTTGCCAGGTTGGCCAGGCGGGCTTGGGCTTCGTCCAATTTTTTCATGAACCCGCTCTTGACCATTTCGTTGAGGAAAACCGCCAGGACGCTGCTCAAGACAGCCATGGACAGGTCCGTCAGGCGGTCAACGTCTTCGACGGGGCGCAGGTTCCAGGCCAGCAAAGGGGTGCGAAACAGAAACATCGCCACAGCTGTGAGCAGGCTAATGATTCCCCAGAAAAGGCCCCCTCGTGCGCCGGCAACGATGGTTGCCATGATCGGGATGAACACCAGCCAGGGCGTGGCGGACGAAACGAGTCCGCCCGTAAACAGGAGTGGTCCGGCCAGGCTGAGGTAAACTGCCCCGGCCAGGATATGACCGGCGACTCGTGTGGCGGAGGTACGCAGGATCAGCACCAATCCGACTAATCCAAGCAAGTTGGCGAAGACTTGAAGGCTGATGATCTGTGACGGATAAGCCGAGGCCCAGTAATAAACCGTGAAAAATGTTTCAGCGATGACCGAGAAAATGGCAGCGTAGCGCGTTACGGGGGTCAGGCTGGCCTTGTACGAAGGCGGCTGAGGAGGTGAATGGCGTAATAGCATACTTCATCCTCTTATTTTCCAGATGGCTGTGGTATTTCAGGTGTTGAGTTTACCATCTTCCGGAGTTTTTCCTTATAATTTTTAATGGCTTTTATTGGGCGGGTCGCGCAGCACTCGGACCCAAAAGAAAAACCACCACATTTCTGCGGTGGTTTTTTGTGGGCGCGGAGGGGCTCGAACCCCCGACCTCATGTGTGTGATACATGCACTCTAACCAGCTGAGCTACGCGCCCGGAGAGCGACGCAGATTATAGTCGAGGCCGTGTACCTTGACAAGTCCGTACCTCGTTTTGATCGAACCGGGCAGGATGAGAGAATGAACAAATCTGAGCAGGCCATCCTCGATAACGAGGTCTGGAAAGCGGTGGTCAACGCGGAACCGGCGGCTTTTTACTCGCTCAAGCAGGAACAGGATAGTCTGTGGCTGGATAACCTTTGGGTTTTACCCGGATCTATGGGGCAGGGGATCGGGAGTCAACTTTTCGCTCATGCGTTGGAAAAGAGCCGGGCCAGGGGCGCGGCCTTCTTGAAGATTGAAGCCGACCCCAACGCGCAGGGATTCTATGAGAAAATGGGGATGTACAAGGTCGGTGAACATCTGTCTCAAGTGGATGACCAACCTCGTATTTTGCCTGTGCTGGAAATAGATTTGTAGTAACTGTTTCTACACAATCCATTGGATGTGAACATGAAGCTTTTTGCTATATTGAGTCTTTGTCTGTTGGTCGCTTGCAGTTCGATGATGCCTATCCCTACGATCACGCCGTCGCCAACTGAAGAATGGCACCCGACTGCCATCCTGCCGCCTCCTCTTTCAACTGTTCCACCGACCATGACGCGTGAAGTGATCCCCAACTTCACGCCATCCCCCTCAGCCACACCCTGGGTGTTCCCATCAGGCTTAAGTATCGAAGAGCATGCGTTGGCAAAGAGACCGGAAATCGAACCGCTGGTTCTCCTGCCATTGGACAACCTTACACAAGAGCAAATGTTCTCCAAACATGCCAATGAATTTCAGGACAACCTTAGGCCTGAATCATATTATGGTCTTTGCGGTTGTTCGCTTTTGGCAATGCTGGGAAACGATAAGCTGGAACCGTTTGAGAGCGGCATATTTTCACCGGGCCAAAAAGTATTGGTTGGCGTCAAGCGCAATGGAAAAGTAATATTCTCAACCATGAGCGAACTGCCCGGCACGACATCTGGATTCCGCGTACTAACTACCTATGATACTCATTGGGTCTTGGAACTGGCCGGTGGGGTGAAGAAGATCGAAGGCAATCAACAAGTCGATTCATTCTATCCGGGCAGTATTTTTGTTGACGGGAAATCGCTCAATGACATCCATGTCTACGATGAATCTTACGGGTTTCAGACCATTCACGATAAACCATTCTATTTCTACAAACGGAACGGAAAAATCGGTGTTTCGTATGCTGGCAAGGAAATACCACTCGGTTATGATGGAGTCCCACATTATCACTGTTGCAGCGGCGGGGAGTTGAATCCGCGTATGGCGCGGAATATGATCGCCTTCTTTGCCTGGCGCGGTGACCAGTGGTATTATGTTGAAGCCGGTGTGTTCGATCCCGTCAACCCCTAAAATTAAACAAGATGACCAGTTACTGTCAATACTGCAACGCTCACCCTGAAGACATTCTCAACCGGACCTACCACGATTTGATCTATGGCTTCCCGCTCGATGACGACGACTTGCTCTTTGAGCGCTTCGTTCTGGAGATCAACCAGGCAGGACTTTCGTGGATTACGATCTTGAAGAAAGCTGAACATTTCCGCCGCGCCTACGATGGTTTCGCTGTCGAAACGGTGGCAGCTTACGGGGAGCCTGACCGGGCGCGCCTGCTCGCCGACGCGGGCATCATCCGCAATCGCCTCAAGGTCGACGCGGCCATCGAGAATGCGCGCCGCATCCTGAAACTGCGCAAGGAATACGGGTCGTTCAAAGGCTGGCTGGACGCGCATCATCCGCTGGATTTGGAGGAATGGACAGAGTTGTTCAAAAAAAATTTTGTATTCACAGGGGGGGAGATCGTACGCGAATTCCTGATCAGCACGGGTTATCTGCCAGGTGCGCATGACGCGGATTGTCCGATCTTCGCACGCGTGGCCAAGCTTTCTCCCGCCTGGATGGAGCCGCCCAGACCGTGAGCGCCTCCCGCCGCGACGTAACGCTGGACGTGCTCAAGGGATTGGGCTGCCTGCTGATGGTGCTGGCGCATTCCCGCGTGGTGCTCAAGGTGGACGATGTGTTTACTTACATCGGCGGCCTGGCGCCTATCCTGTTCTACACAGTGACCGGCGTGACCGCCACCTTTCAAGCTGCCAAATATACCTTCCGCTCCATCTTCTGGCCGTACCTGTTCCTGTTGTTGATCGGTTACAGTTTCAACGCCCTGAATTATTACAACTTCCTGCATGACATGGACTACAACATCGTGCAGACCATCGCCTTTAGCGCGGTGGTGGTCTACCTGCTGGAACGCTTCGCGCATCCGCGACTGTGGGTCTACTTGCTGTTGGTTGCCCTCACCTTCGCCATCAAGTCGCTGGTGCTGTGGTATCCGCCCACGCGTGAGGTCCCTTTCTTGACCGG
>JAKANW010000669.1 GCA_021823555.1 Chloroflexota bacterium | reverse complement strand
CTTGAGCAATCAGAATCTTTGTCATTCGCTCCTCATTAACTCCTCTAGATTTGCAGTGTAAAGGAGAAAGTACTCCCCTCGCCAGAGACACCAGAGCTGGTCATCCAGATGCGGCCTTTGTGCATTTCAACCAATTGGCGGACAATCGGCAGGCCCAGCCCGGTGCCGGGGGTAGATAACACCAGCGGATGTTCACCGCGATAGAAACGCTCGAAGATACGATCTTGATCTTCCAGAGCAATCCCTACGCCATTATCTTCCACATCCACCTGCACTTCTTTTTCATCCAATGCCCGGATATGGACCTTGATGGTTCCATTCTCCGGCGTGTAATGGTAGGCATTTTCCACCAGGTTGGCAATGACCTGGCGGACGCGTTCGGCGTCACCCAATACATACGGCAGATTGTGCGGCGCATTGATCGAGAGCGCCATCGGTTTGCCATCCTCCTGCGAGCGGTGCAGGATTTCGGCAATCACATCTTCAGCCAGGTCGCGCAGATCAATCTGCTGCGGCGTCAGGGTAACCCGGCCCGCTTCGATCCGGGAGATATCCAGCAAATCCGTCACCAGGCTGTTCAGGCGCTCGGCGTTATTTTTGATGATCTGCAGGAAGTGCGCCTGGTTTTCATTGAAAACGCCAGCCGCTCCCATAAGCAGGATATCCACATAGCCTTTGATGGATGTCATCGGCGTGCGCAATTCATGGCTGACGGTCGCCACGAACTCGGACTTCAGGCGGTCCACTTCGACCTCATGGGTGATGTCACGGAAGATGGATACCGTGCCGAGAAAATCATTTTGCAAAATGACCGGGGCCAGGTGGACCAGGGCAATCCGTCCGTTCTCAAGTTCCAACTGTTCGGCGTATGTATCGCCCGGCTCATAAGAAGATGGTTGTTCCGACCAGTGACGGATGGTTCCCATCCAGGTGCTGGCAGCTTTGCCAAACAGGCCTCCAAAAGAGTCGAGTGCATGGCCAATGATCCGTTCGGCTTTGATCCCCAGGATACGCTCCGTGGATGAGTTCATGAAGGTGATGCGATTGTCAAAGCCTGTGACCAGCACGCCATCTGCCACAGCCTCTAGGATAGCCTGCGAACGGCTGGCCTCCTCCTGCTCCTTACGCAACATGCTGCCCAAGCGTTCAGCTTGGTCGCGAATCAACTCGTACAGGTGGGCATTATTGATCGCGACGGCCACCTGTCCGGCAATGGCGGTCACCAACTTCAAAACATCCGGGCTGAAATAATTCAGTTTACGATGGAAGACCATCAACACGCCGATAACATCTTCCGCGACCAGCAGCGGCGCAACGATGGCGCTGCGATGGTCCTGCCCGGAAGATGTGGTGCGCATCCAGCGCGGGTCTTTATGCAAATCTTCCACCAATACGGCGTCACGATTCTGCACAACCCAGCCCGCCAGTCCCTCGCCAACCTTAAGTGTAAATCCACGGCTGCCAGACGGGTCAGCGCGTTCAGAGAGATAACCGTAACCAGCACGATAATGCAGGAGGTTATCGTCAGGCTGGAGCAGCATGATGGTACCCTGCTCGGCGCCAGTGGCATCGTTGAGCAGGGACAGGGTTCGATTAAGTGCACGGTCAAGATCGAGGCTGGCCGAGACTTCGGTGAGGATGCGCAGCAGGGTTTCGGTATTCTGCTGCTCGCGTTGCAATTGCGCCGTGCGTTCGATAACACGCTGCTCAAGTTCCTGCGCCAGGCGCTGTATCTCGGCAAACAGTCGCCCATTCTGGATGGCCACAATAGCCTGGTTGGCAAGCGTGCCCAGGATTTGCAAATCCTCGTCAGTGTAGGCATTCGGCTTGTAACTCTGCGCCGAAAGCATGCCGATTGCACGCCCTCCCAGGGTCATGGGCACGGCCAGGATCGAAATGGGATCTTCCTCTTCGCCATACTGGTAACCGCCTGCCTGCTTAGACTCCGTCAGAATATGAGTGAGAACAGGCTGGCCGGTATCAATCACCTTGCCGCTTAAACTTTCGCTCTTGGGGATACGCGAAATCGGCAGGCGTTTACCCTTATCAACGAGGTAGACGCCCTCGACCTCATCTGTGGTTTCATCCAATAAAGTAATGACAAAAGACTCGACATTCATGACCCGCTCGGCGGCTTTGTGCACCGCCTGGTAAATCTGTTCAGGGTCGAGGTTGGCGCTGACCTGCGAGCTGCTCTCGTTCAAGATGGCGAAACGTTCCGCCGTGCGCAGGCTGGTTTCATACAAGCGGGCATTTTCCAGGGCGATGGCTGCCTGGTTGGAAATGATGCGCGCCAGTTCGATTTCATTCAGGCCGAAATGCCCTTCCGTGGTCATGTGGGCAAATAAGAGGCCGCGCAATTCCGAGCCGCCGAACAAGGGCAGGATCAACAACGAGACGGTTTTTTTGCCCAGGAATTCCGCCAAGGGAGCCAGATCCGCTTCCTTTCTGGCGTCGCCCGTATTGAATACACCCTGGGATTCCCGCAGGCGATCATAAATGGGCGCATCGGGCAAAGCCTGAGGCAGATCCTGACCCGACCTGGGACTTGACTTTCTCCAAATTGCCCGGCCACGTTCAAACGAGACGGCCGAAACACGTTCCACGCCCAACGCCTGCAACAATTCATCGGCAGTCAATTCGAGGATTTGATCCGCATCCAGCAACCTGCTGAGAGAGGCTGAGAACCGATTGAGCAGGGCCAAACGCTGTGAGCGCTGGTCCAATTCGGCAGCGCGGTTGAGGCTGTCTTCATACAAGCGGGCATTTTCCAATGACACGATTGCCTGGCTGGCAAAGGCCATTGCCACCTGGACGTAATCCATGTTGTAAAAATGCGCCTGCCATTTCTCCAGGGCGATTACGCCTGCCAGTTCACCTTTGGAGATAAGCGGGATACCCAGCCAGGAGAGACGCGGCGCTTCGAGATGAGGGAAGCGCGCATCGGTACGCACATCTCCAACCGAGATTGCCTGCCCGGTACTGACCATTTCGTTGAACAAGGCGCTGTCTGAAACAGCAATGGTCAGGCCGAGTCGCCTCTCCGTGTCGGGGAAACCGACCGCAGAGGAGACAGTGAGTCGGTCTTTGT
>JAKANW010000668.1 GCA_021823555.1 Chloroflexota bacterium | reverse complement strand
ACCTCACTTTCTCGTGCCTTAGCAGTGTTCCCACCTGGCTGGATGAGGGCTTGGCCGTCTACAGCGAAGGTCCGCTGGCCTCCGCCTCACAGCAGCAACTCGACAGCGCGATCCAGGACAATAGCCTGCTCTCCATCCGGTCTCTGAGCGGCGGCTTCTCGGAGGTGGCCGATAAAGCCAATCTGTCTTACAGCGAATCCGACAGCATTGTCAACTACCTCATCGGGACATATGGGCAAAGCAAGATGAATAACCTGCTCATCGCCCTGCGGGATGGAGCCACAATTGACGAGGCGCTGCAAAAGACCTACGGATTCGATGTGGACGGACTCGAACAGGAATGGCGAAAAGCGATCGGCGCGCCGCCCATGGCGGCCTCCGCACAACCGACCGCGGTTTACACCCCCACCTTTGTCCCGACCATCGTCCCGGTGGGAGGCGCACCCCTCGCCGGGACGCCTACCCCGTTCGCCATCCCGACTTCCTCCTTCTCTGCGCCCACCCCATCTACCAGCGGATCGCCCACACGCAGCCAGTTCTTCGCGGTGACGTTGGTCCTGCTCACATTATGTTGTATTCTTATCCTTATCATCGCGGTGGTTGTCATCGGGCTGATCGTCCGCAGCCAGAACCGGAAGAAAGGCGGCTCCCAATGAAACGCGCACTCACTCTGTTTATCGTTCTGCTTATTGCGGCCTCGACTCTCGGTTTTACGCCGCGCAAAGTGACCACCCAAGGCATCCAGGTTCCGTTAAACCAGGCTCTCGTCCTATCAGGCGGAGAAAGCACCGATCCGCGCGAATATGACCCCGCCACCACGCACGGTTCCGGCGACAAACGCGCCTTCAGCGGACTGGTCTCGTTTGACCCGCGCCTTAACCTGACGCCCGACCTGGCCGAAAGTTGGGATGTCAGTTCTGATGGCACAGTTTACACCTTCCACCTGCGCACCAACGCCAAATTTCATGATGGCCGCCCGGTGACCGCCCAGGATTTCATCTACTCGTGGGAACGCGCCGCCAACCCGGCCACCAAGTCCGACACGGTACTCACCTATCTTGGCGATATCGTCGGCGTGGCCGAGATGAACGCGGGCAAAGCCGATCACATCAGTGGGCTCAAAGCGCTGGATGACCACACCCTGCAAGTGACTATTGATGCACCCAAGCCCTACTTCCCCATGAAATTGACCTATCCCACCGCCTTCGTGGTTGACAAAGCCAATGTGGAATCCGGCCCGGATTGGTACCGTCACCCAAATGGAACCGGTCCCTACAAGCTGGTGGAGTGGACACCCTCCCAGCGCATTGTGTACGAGCGCAATATGGATTTCTATCTCGGCGCACCTTCGATTCCTTATATCGTAATCAACCTGTACTCCGGCGTCGGTTACCGCCTGTACGAATCCGGCCAAGTTGACATGACCAGCCTTCCGCTCTATGCCGTCGATCAATATAGTGATCCAGCAAATCCACTGCACAACGAATTGATCAGCGGTGTGGATTTGTGCACCTCCTACGTCGTTTTCGATGTGACCAAGCCCCCCTTCGATGACGTCAATGTCCGTAAAGCATTCAGCATGGCCTTTGACCGCCAGAAATATCTCGACATCGTCTTGAGCGGACGCGGTCTGCCCGCCATCGGACTGTATCCGCCAGGATTACCAGGATTCAACGTGAATCTGCAAGGCCTGCCCTACGACCCCGCGCAGGCGCGGTCACTGCTGGCTGCATCCAAATATGGCGGAGCCAAGGGGTTGCCTCCCATCGTGTTCACTGATGTTGGCATCGGCAGTTCCGTCGGGCCGGATGTGGCCGCCATGGTGCAGATGTGGCAGCAAAACCTGGGTGTGAGCATTACTGTAGAAAACTTGGAACCCAACTATTACCTCGAAGAGATCTATGCGGGCAACCACGGTCAGCTATTAAGCTCCGGCTGGTGCGCCGACTATCCTGACCCCGAAAATTTCGCGGATGTTCTCTTGCACACCGGCTCTCCTCAAAATGAAGGTCATTACTCCAACCCGGCATTGGATACGTTGCTCGAACAAGCGCGCAGCGAGAAGGACGTGACCAAGCGCATGACGCTATATCAACAAGCGGAACAGATCATCGTAAACGATGCACCCATGCTGTTCACCTCTCACTCGCTCGGTTACATGCTAGTCAAACCGTACGTGAAAGGCTATGTGTACACCCCCATCGATATTCCTATCGAACGCTACATGTGGCTCGAAGGAAAATGACGAACTGGATTTCAACAAAAAAGCAGTGGCATCCAATGGATGCCACTGCTCGCTTCGAGCACACGAAGGCTATTTCTTCTTCTCGCCTTCTTCTTCCTCTTCTTCCTTCTTACCCTTCTCAATCACTTCGGGCTCTTCCACAGCTGCGACTGTTGCAGCGGCTTCCACTACCTCTTCCACCCTGGCGGCGGTAGCGATCACGATCATTTCCTCCGGGTTCGAGAGTACCTTGACCTTATCGGACAGGATAAGATCTTTCACGTGAATCGCGTCGCCCACCTTGCTCAAGGAGGAAATATCCACCACGATCTTCTCGGGCAGATCAGCGGGGAGACATTCCACCTCGACTTCGCTCAAGCCGGTCACCAAAATAGCGTTGTAATCCTTCACCGCCAGCGAAAGGCCAGTCAATTCCACGCCAACGAAAGCGGTTAGTTTTTCGGTCAGCGAGACCGCCAAAAAATCCACGTGTAGTAGGCGATTCTTGATATAGTCGCGTTGCTTCTCGCGCACCAGCGCAGGATACTCGGTTCCATCCAAGTCGATCGTGACCAAGCTGGACGAGGAAGCCTTAGCCAGGGAACGGGAAGCATCACGCAGATCCAACGTGATAGCAATCGGGCTTTCCACATGGCGGCCATACAACACCGCGGGCAACTGCCCCTCGCGGCGCAAGGCGCGTACCTGCTTACCGGTCACATCACGCTTGCTGGCTTTCAAAACTACTTTCTCCATCTTAACTCCTCGAGCGCCTCTCACCCGTCACGCGGGTTACCATCGCTCTGTGAAAAAATTTTCTCCAGCGCCACGCGCTGGGGATTGACTATTCTCTGCGGAACGCGATCCGCCC
>JAKANW010000667.1 GCA_021823555.1 Chloroflexota bacterium | reverse complement strand
TACCGCCTTATCCGCCTCGCTTTGTGCGCTCATTGACAGGAAGCCAAAGCCCTTGGACTCGCCGCTGACCCGGTCTTTGTTAATCTTAACGACGGTGACTTCCCCGGCTCGCGTGAACAGGGTCTTCAGCTCTTCTTCTGTGGTTAATTTATCCAGGTTGTCTATGTATAGCATGACGTCCATGTTTGAATTTTCTCTCTCTGGTTTCATGGGAAATGCCGCTGGCCAATAACAGGGCTGGCGGATGACTCGTCAGGCGAAACCAGTTGTGTAATTTCCGATTGCCGAATAATGCATGACCTGGTTTTTACTCGTGGAATATTACATGACCGGCAATTTGACATCGAGTAGTTCCAGGATCGCCGCCAGGCCGGCGCCTTTGGTTGGTTCCACAGTCCACGACGCGACCTTGTCTCCTTTGACGGTTATTTTTCCGTGTTCCCGTGCGGCGGCGAAGGATTTGTTGGTGACAGAGATCACGCCCATGTTCATGTCGGTTAGATCCAGGTCCCCTCTGTGAGCCCCCTTAAGCTCTGAGGAAATCTTCACAACGCCGTCGCTCTGCACGCTTTCCACTCGGAAATGATATTCAAGGTTCGGGAAGGCCTTTTTCAAGTTCATGCTCATTCCCAGCCATGCTTTGGCGCCGATTGATTTGGTGACAGGCCCGCTGAATTGAAAGTCATCAGCGAGATAGGATCTCGCTTTTTCGAAATCGCCCATTTGGACGGCATACATAAGAGCCTGTACGGTTGATTTTGGATCCATGTTATTTTCCTTTGGTTCTATACCGCGCGGACATTATTATGGGCCGAGGTTTTATTGAATGTCCGCGATTGAACATCCTCCATTTCCCCCACCGGAGAAGAGCGTTGTTGTGAAGCCAGGTGGATTGATGAAGACTCAGCGGTTTGTGCGCTCTTCTCTCGGCTTGGCCACATTGACTTTTATCTCGCGATCGCCCAGGGAATATGCATTGAACATGCTGATCGCCTGATCGGCAGCGCTTTGGCTATCCATGGCGATGAAAGCAAAACCTTTGGATTCGCCGGAGGCGCGGTCTTTGATTAGTTCAACCGACTCGACCGTCCCAACCTGGGCAAATAGGGTGCTTAGCTCGTCCTGGGTTGTTGATTTGGCCAGGTTTCCTACATATAGTCTTACACTCATTTCGATACTACTTTCTCCGGCATGGCCAGAATAAAAATGCCGCCAGCCCATAACAGGGCCGGCGGCTAATACACCACACAAAACCAGTTACACAACATTCAACTGTTTTATTCAGTGTACCACAGTTTGGGATGATTACATGGCAGGAGATGTGACAAAATTCCATTTGACATCCTCTCACGGCTACACTATAATAAAGTTGTCAGACAACTTGATTTGCAAGATTCCCCTCGCAAACCTATGCCCACCCTGCTTATTAAACATGCCTACCTCGTCACCATGGACGACCATCAGCGGGAGATTCCCGAGGGCGGTCTTTTTATTCGAGACGGCTTTATTGAGCAGGCCGGCGCGACGAACGAACTTCCATCATCCGCCGATGAAGTGCTCGATCTCCACGGTTATGTTCTCCTGCCCGGCTTGGTCAACACGCACCATCATTTCTACCAGACCCTGACGCGCGCCGTCCCTGCCGCGCAGGATGCCAATCTCTTTAACTGGCTCAAGACCCTTTATCCGATCTGGGCGCGCATGAACGCCGAAGACATTTTCATTTCGACTCAGACCGCGCTCTCCGAACTGGCTTTATCGGGATGCACGACCGCCTCCGACCACCTTTACCTTTTCCCTAACGGTTCCAAGCTCGACGATGAGATTGCCGCTGCAAAAATAGTCGGACTCCGCATCCAGGCCTCGCGCGGCTCGATGAGTCTCGGCGAATCCAAAGGCGGACTTCCGCCTGATTCCGTTGTGGATAACGAAGATTCTATCCTGAAAGATTCCCAGCGCCTCATCCAGAAGTATCACGATTCAAAACCGGGCGCGTTCGTGCAAATTGTGCTCGCACCTTGTTCGCCCTTCAGCGTGACTGGCGAACTGATGAAGCAGTCCGCCAAGCTGGCGCGTGAGTATGGCGTTCACCTGCACACCCACCTGGCCGAGACCGAAGACGAAGAACAATTTTGTTTGCAGAAATTCGGCCATCGTCCCGTTGGGTACATGCAGGAGGTGGATTGGGTGGGAGAAGACGTCTGGTTCGCGCACGCGGTCTGGGTCAATGACGAGGAGATTCAAACCTTCGCCAAACATCATTGCGGCGTGGCGCACTGTCCCACCTCGAACATGCGTCTCGCTTCCGGCATCGCCCCGATCAGGGAATACCGCGTGGCGGGCGTCAACGTCGGTCTCGGCGTGGACGGCTCCGCTTCCAACGATGGCTCGCACCTGTTGGCCGAAGTCCGGCAGGCAATGCTTTTGTCTCGCGTGCGGGAAGGAATCACAGGCTTTTCGCTCTCGAACGATCCCAACCGCAAGCTGATGACCGCCCGTGAAGCCTTGTATCTTGGCACGCGTGGCGGGGCGGCGGTTTTGGGACGCAGTGACATTGGCAGTTTGGAAGTCAGCAAATGTGCGGACTTCTTCGCTATCAACTTGAACCGTCTCGACTATGCTGGCGGCGCAGTCCATGACCCGGTTTCGGCCGTTGTCTTTTGCCAGCCTGTCACAGTGGATTACACCGTAGTGGGCGGCAGGTTTATAGTGAAAGAAGGACACATGGTCACGGTTGATGAAGGCAGGTTGATCGAGGCACATAACCAGGCTGCCAGGGCGTTATTGGCAGGTTGACAGGTTAGAAAGTTCAAACGTTCCAACTTTCAAACTTTCTAACGTTTGGCAGAATCTTGGAGAAATCATTTTATGCCCAAAACCGTAAAACTTACCCGCGCACTCGTTGATGTAGCCATGGGCCGCCAGCCTGCTGACCTTGTGATCCGCAATGGACAATGGGTAAGCGTGCAATCGGGCGAGATCATCCCGAACACCGATATTGCCATCGTGGATGGACATATTGCGTTCGTGGGAACGGACGCGCGTCATGCTGTTCGCAAGGGCACAAAAGTGCTTGATGCCAAGGGCCGTTACCTGG
>JAKANW010000666.1 GCA_021823555.1 Chloroflexota bacterium | reverse complement strand
TATGTTCCGCCAAGTTTATGGCCCAGCCGCGCTGGACGATGTGGATAGCGCTTTCGACAAGATCGCTGAAGCCATTGCCGCATTTGAGCGCCGCCCGCTGTTCAATCGTTTCACCTCCAAATATGACGCCTATCTGGCCGGCAATGCGCGGCTGACCAGCCAGGAGTTGCGTGGCATGCGCGCTTTCGAAGACGAGAAAAAGGGCAACTGTGCCGCCTGCCACCCCAGCCGGCCCGCCGCAGACGGCACGCCACCACTGTTCACCGACTTCAGCTATGACAACCTCGGAGTGGGGCGCAATCCGCACAACCGCTTTTATCAGCAAGCCTCGAAATTCAATCCGGACGGACGCACCTTCGTTGACCGCGGTTTGGGCGCATTTACCAAGCAGGCCCCAGAAGACGGAAAATTTAAAGTACCCACGCTACGCAATGTCGCACTCACTGCACCCTACTTGCACAACGGTTACTTTAAGGGCCTGCGCAACGTGGTGGATTTCTACAACACACGCGACATCAAACCCGTGTGCAAAAACCCATTCACCGATGAAACCAGCGCACTGATGCAAAACTGCTGGCCCGTGCCCGAGGTAGGCGAGAACATCAATACTGACGAACTGGGCAATCTCAAACTCAGCGACCAAGAAGTGGATGATATCGTCGCTTTCATGCATACGCTGACGGATGGCTGGAAGCCGAATTCTCGCGGGCACTAAATCACACCACGCTCCAGACCTAAAATCGTTTAGCCACCGAAATCCAACCAGGAACCCTCCCTCGACCAGTGTAGTGGGGGTGGTTCCTGCACGGGTACAGAACAACTGGTCAGCATGCAGTTCCGATAGCGCTTACGCTATTGTCACCCTAACCACATCTCGACTCTATTCCGACCATTTTGCCGCCCCCACTTCAAACCGTTATCTATGTTGTGGCCGTATTGATCGGTGGCTACTACTTCGGGCGTGAGGCACTCGAGGATCTGATCAAGGAACGGGAAATCGGTATCGAGTTGCTCATGCTCACCGCCGCGATCGTTGCCGGAGTCATGGGGCAATGGGCCGAAGCGGCGATGCTCGTATTCCTCTATTCAATCTCCGAAGCTGCGGAGGGTTATACCGCCGAACGTTCCCGACATGCGATTCGTTCCCTCATGGAACTGGCGCCAAAAATCGCACTGGTACGCCGGGATAACCAGGAAACGAAAATCCCGGTCGAGCAGCTCCGGGTAGGAGATGTCTTCATCGTTCTGCCCGGGGAATCGGTTGCCACCGATGGGGAGGTGATCGAAGGCCACTCCAGCGTGAACCAGGCTCCGGTGACCGGGGAGTCCGTACCAGTCGAGAAAACATCGGGAGGAAAGGTATTTGCCGCCACCATCAACGGCGAAGGCGCACTCGTGGTTCGTGCGACCAAGACTTTCGCCGATAACACGCTGTCCCGCATCATTCATCTGGTGGAAGAAGCACAGGCGTCCAAGGGACGCAGCCAGCGTTTCATTGAGCGCTTTGGAAAAATCTATAGCCCTGCAGTCCTGGGCGTAGGTCTTCTTATCGGCCTGGTACCACCGCTATTCGGTCTGCCTTGGGAAGACTGGGTCACCCGGGCCACCGTATTCATCGTCTCAGCAGCGCCCTGTGCGTTGGTAATCTCGATCCCCATCACCCTGGTCGCGGCCCTTGGCACGGCGGGCCGCAACGGCCTGCTCATCAAAGGCGGCGTGCATTTGGAAAACCTCGCCAAGGTCCGGGTCGTAGCACTCGACAAAACCGGCACCCTGACTCTGGGCCGTCCTCAGGTAACGGACATTGTGCTCCTGGCTGGGCGCACCGAGCGTGAAGTGCTGGCTTCGGCAGCAGCCCTGGAGTCGCGCTCCCAACATCCCTTGGCGCAGGCCATCTTGGAACGTGCCAGCGGCGATGGTATCGCTGTGAACCCCGCGGTGGATTTCCAATCCGTGACCGGGGCGGGCGCCAAGGGCGTAGTCGATGGCGTCGAGTTATTCATCGGGAGTCCACAACTCTTCGCGGGCCTCGGCCTTTCGCTTTCTCCTCTCATGGCGCGCATCGAGGCTTTGCAGAGAGAGGGTAAAACGGTTGTCGCGTTGGGTAGCCATGAGGAAGTTCACGGTCTCATTGCCATCATGGATCCCTTGAGGCCCGATGCCGCCCAGGCCATAGCGGAGTTGAAGCGTGCCGGCATCAAGCGCGTGGTCATGCTGACGGGAGACAACCTGCTGGCCGCCCAGGCCATCGCCCGACAAGTGGGGGTAGACGAAGTCCATGCCGAACTGTCTCCAGAGGACAAGACGCGCAAGGTGGTAGAACTGGAAGCCAAGTACGGGAAAGTGATGATGGTGGGTGACGGTGTCAACGACGCGCCAGCGCTCGCTGCCGCCCACGTTGGCGTCGCCATGGGCGCGGCCGGGACGGATGTTGCACTGGAGACGGCGGACGTGGCGCTCATGAGCGACAACCTGGCGCGCCTGCCTTATCTAATCAAGTTTAGTCATCGCACGTGGGGCGTCATCCAGCAAAACCTGGTGCTTTCCGCCATTGTTATCGGAGCCCTGGTCGTGGGTGCAGTAGGCGGATATTTCACGCTACCCATCGCGGTGCTGGCTCACGAGATCAGCGAGTTTGTGGTGATCGCGAGCGGGTTGCGCATGTTGCGTGCCTGACGCTTTATTTTCGTTTACCGAAAGGAATCAAAAATGACCAAGTATGGCTTTGGAAAAACCGTCGAAATTCCATTCGACGATGCGATTGTGCACGTGACCCAAGCCCTCCAGGACGAGGGTTTCGGCATACTCGCCGATATCGACGTCGCGGGCACAATGAAGAAAAAACTCAACCAGGATATGCCGCCCTACCGGATCCTGGGCGCGTGCAATCCACCCTTGGCGCACCGCGCCCTGGAAAGCGAACCGTCCATCGGTTTGCTCCTGCCCTGCAACGTGGTGGTGCGGCAGGATGAGGCTGGCGCGGTTCATGTGGAATTCATGGACCCGAATGCGGTACTGGAACTGGTGAATAAACCCGAGATTACTGCGTTGGCGAGCGAAGTCAGGCAGCGGCTGGAGCGTGTGTCCGTCGCGCTAGGGG
>JAKANW010000665.1:2398-3101 GCA_021823555.1 Chloroflexota bacterium | reverse complement strand
ACATTGCCCTCTTCGGGGGGCGTTGGTCACTGAGCGCTTACTTCGACTGGTTGCTTCCGCCCCTGTTTGTGTTCGTATTCGGCGGTCTCCTCGGCTTCCTGATGTCGCCGCTCATGTACTACTCCAGTTTTGTCCTGCCGCATCGCTATGGGCTGTCCAATCAATCCTTCAAGGCTTGGATCATGGATGGGCTGAAGGCCGTGCTGGTCTCCGCGCCGATTGGATTGATTCTGCTGGAGGCCGTTTATTTTTTTCTGCGCGCCTTTCCGCAAACGTGGTGGTTGTGGGTGGCGGGATTTTTGCTGGTCTTCAACGTGTTGCTCTCGAACCTCGCGCCTGTCCTCATCCTGCCCCTCTTCAATAAATTCGTCCCGCTCGGCGATGAACACGCGGACCTTGCCCGGCGACTGATGCAACTGGCCGAACGCGCGAAGACAAAAGTGCGCGGCGTGTACAAGTTCGACATGTCCAGGCGCACCAAGGCCGCCAACGCCGCATTGACCGGCATCGGCAACACGCGCCGCATCATTTTGGGTGACACGCTCATCAACGAATTCACGCCCGACGAGATCGAGATCGCGGCTGAACTCGTGCGCGAGCGCGTCGGCAAGGGCATCGTCTCGGGTTACGAGTTCGTGCTGGCCGAGATCGGCGAACAACTCGTCGGCTATGCCTGCTATGGGCAGATCGCGGGCTCGGACAT
>JAKANW010000665.1:0-2388 GCA_021823555.1 Chloroflexota bacterium | reverse complement strand
ACGAGATCGAGACCGTGCTCGCGCACGAACTGGGCCATCACGTCAACCGCGACATCCCCTTGGGGATGGCCTTCGGGACTCTCTCCACCCTGGTCAGCCTCTACGTCGCCTCGCTCGCCCTGGACTGGGCGGTGGCTTTCTTCGGGTTCAGCGGTCCCGCCGACCCGGCCGCTTTCCCCGCTCTCTCCTTGATCCTGACCCTCTACGGTCTCCTCACGATGCCGGTGGACAACGCCTTCTCGCGCTGGCGCGAGCGTCTCGCTGATCGCTATTCCCTCGAAGCGACCGGTAAGCCGGAAGCATTTACCTCCGCGATGACACGGCTGGCAAATCAGAATTTGGGAGAAGTGGACCCCGAAAAGTGGGTGGTGTTCCTCTTCTACTCACATCCGCCGCTGGAGGAACGGATTGAAATGGCGAGGGATTGGGTTAAATAAAAAGTGGGGCGGAATGCCATTCCGCCCCACAACGATTATCGCATCCAGCGCCTGCGGGTGACGATGGTGGGAATGATGATGATCAGCACGATGATGATGCCCATCAACAAGACGCCATCGGTGGAGCCGGGCACGCTCTTGTCGCCGTTTTCGAACCATTGGGTGAGGAAACGGCTGATCGAAGCGGCAAACAGGCCGGGGGTGGGGAGGGAGGCGAAGAAGTCACTCATGGGAAAATGCCTGTCGGGGAGTATATCATTAGACCTCTTGCAAAAGCGCGCTGGAGAGCGCCCAGTACGCTCTGGCACATGAGACGTTCTCTACCGTCGGCTGACTTATGAAGAAGTCAATTGAAGGCCGGCCCAGGTTGGCTGTCTGGCAGGGAAAATCACCCAGGTGGAGGCCTAAAATTGTGACTTTTATCTCGGTATTCAAGGTGAAATATATTATAATTGTGCCGCCTGTCACGTGGATACCCAGATGAAAATCAAATCTGTTTACATTTTGGGGAAGAACACAGGATTGCGCTGTTGGTCAATATTTAGTATTTAACGCAAAGTCTCCGTTTCGGAGACTTTGCGATACTTGCAACTCAGGAGATGCTATGATCCAGAAAGTATTCAAGTGGCTTACATCACCGCTGGGTCTGGTGGCTGTGCTGATTGCCGCTGTTGCGGTGTTCAGCGGCGTCGTTTGGGGGATTTCCCAGGCGCAAAAGCCGCCAGAACAGCCCATCCAGTTTCCGCATGACCGTCACCTATTGGTTGCAAAGGCGCAATGCCTGTATTGCCACCCCGGCGCGTTACGCGGAGCCTCGCCAGGTTTACCCACCCCCAATAAATGTTGGGGTTGCCATCAGCAGATGGTGATCACCAAGACCAGCCCGCTGCTCCAACCGCTGAGAGACGCCATCGCCAACGGCACGCCATTGCAGTGGGTTCCCGTTGCGCAAGTGCCAGACTTCGTGCAATTCAACCACCGTCCGCATATTGCCTACGGGTTGAATTGCGAAAACTGTCATGGCGACCTGACGAAAATGAAAATCTACGAAAACCCGCAGGTGATGAACATGGGGTGGTGTCTTAACTGTCACAAAGAAAAGGCCGCCAACAACCCGGAAATGCTCACCAAGCTGACCGATTGTGGCACGTGCCATTACTAAACCGGGTGAAAGGATAAACGCATGACTCAGAAGATTTCCCGGCGCGACGTTTTGAAACTGGCCGGCCTCGGCGCGGCGACCACCGCCGTGCTCACCGGTTGCGGCCCCGCCTCGAAGTACGTGAAGCGCGAGCCGTACTGGAAGATGCCCGAATACACCTACAACGGGGAAAGCACCTACTATGCCACCACCTGCCGCGAGTGCGCAGCTGGATGCGGCCTCGTGGTGCGCACATACCAGGGACGCGCCCTCAAGGTGGAAGGCAACGCCAACAATCCCGTCAACCTCGGCAAGACCTGCGCGCGCGGCCAGACCACGCTCGAGGGCCTTTATAACCCCGACCGTGTGACCAATCCGCTCAAGCAGGGGCGCGGCAAGGACTTAAGCAACAACATCGTAACCTGGGATGACGCCATCGGCGTGGTGGCCAATGCCCTCAAGAATCACAAAGCGGACGAGATCGCCTTCCTGATGGGCCTCGCCCCGGACCATCTCTTCGACCTCGCCTCCGAACTGACGGGGAAACTGGGCGCGCCCGCCCCGGTCCGTTTCGGCGCCCTCGGCATGTTCGAGAGCCGCGCCACCCTCAGCCAAGCCTCGGAGGAATTGTTCGGTCAGGCCGCCATGCCTTTCTTTGACCTGGCCAACGCCGACGTGGTCTTCTCCTTTGGCGCAAACTTCCTCGAGACCTGGCTCTCGCCGGTCGCGTACACGCGCGGTTACTCGAAGATGCGCAAAGGCAAGAACGGACGCCGCGGTTACTTCGTCCAGTTCGAGGCGCGCATGTCG
>JAKANW010000664.1 GCA_021823555.1 Chloroflexota bacterium | reverse complement strand
ATTGATCCCGAAAACGGGTTTGGGCATGAACGAAGCGGTCAATCCATGCTGGGCGGCAATCGCCTTCACTGTGTATTTTAACGTCAGCACATTATCCGCGGAACGCAGGGCGTTCGCAAAGCGGAAATCAATCTCGTGTTGACCGAGCGCCACTTCATGGTGCCCCACTTCCACTTCGATGCCCATGCTCATCAGGGCTTCCATCAGTTCCGTGCGCACGCGCACGGCCTCATCGTCGGATGAGAAATCGAAATAGCCGCCCACGTCGTGTGGGACGGGATGCACGCCGTGCCCGTTCGAGCCTTTGAATAGGAAAAACTCTGGTTCGGGGCCGATGTTGTACGTCCAGCCGCGCTCCGTCAGTTTGGAGAGCATCCGCTTCAAGGTCCCGCGCGGGTCGCCCTCGAAGGGTTCCCCATCGGGCATGAAAATGTCGCAGAAAACGCGCGCCCGCCGACGGTCCTCGGGCGACCACGGAAGCACCGCGTATGTGTCGGGGTCGAGCACCAGCCGCATGTCGCTTTCCTGGATGCGGGCAAAGCCTTCTACCGAAGAGCCGTCGAACCACACGCCGTCTTCGAGCGCGCCCTCCAGGTTATGGAGTGGCATGTCCACGCTTTTCACCGCGCCCATCACGTCGGTGAATTGCAACGAAATGAAATTGACTTTGTCTTCCTTTACGCGTTTAATGAGTTCCTTTGCGTCCATTTTTCTCCTTTTTACCGATGACTGATTACGGAAAACCGACCATTGTTGCTTACTCTGCAATCGCCACCACCTCCTTTGCTTCTTCCGCAGCCTTGGTGACCTTTGGCCCGCTCCTGTTTATGAACATCACCGACCCGACAATGATCGCGGCGGCCAGCCAGATGCGCGGCTCCAGCGGTTCCGCGGCCAGCCAGTTGCCGAGCAGGACCGCCACAATGGGGTTGACGTAGGCGTAGGTCGCGACCAACGAGATCGGCGCGTCCTGCGACAGCCAGCCGTAGGAGACGAACCCGATGAGGGAACCGACGGTGATCAAATACACCAGGCCCGCCAGTGATTGGGTTGTCACATCCGAGGGAGTCCAACCGCGCAACTCACCCGAGACGATTGACATGAGGAATAAGCCGATGCTGCCCATCAACATCTGACCGCCTGTGGACATGAGCGATGACTTCGGCAATTCTCCGTGTTTGCTGTAGACCGATCCGAGTGACCAGAAAATGCACGCCAGGATCAACGCGCCGATCCCGTAGGGGTCCAATTGGGTGCCGCCTGTCAATTCCGATGGGCCGATCAGGATGAAGATGCCAATAAAGCCGATCACCAAGCCGAGGATGGTCCAGCCATGCGGCTTTGCCCCACCCGGGCGGAACGCTTCCATGATTACGAGGAACATTGGGATGGCGCCGATCATCAAAGCCGCAACTCCCGACGGGATGGTTTGTTCGGCCCAGCCGACCAATCCATTGCCGCCCAGCAGGAGCAGATTACCGATGATCGCGAGTGAAATCCATTGTTTGCGCGTCGGCATGGGTTGTCCCGCGGCACGTTGCCAGATGACGAGGATCGCGCCTGAAATCAGGAAGCGGATTCCCGCGTGGAGGAATGGCGGAATGGTCTCCACCGCGAATTTGATGGCAAGATAGGTGGAACCCCAAACGATGTAGAGAGCCAGCAATGCAATCCAGATTTTTGTTTTCATTTTTCTCCGATTCCTTTCGTTCTTTTAGGGAGAGGGGCCAGGGGTGAGGGTCGCCTCCCACCCCAACAGCGCCTTCTTGCGAGCGCTTCCATAACGATAGTTTCCAAAGTCGCCATCCTTCCGCAACACGCGATGACAGGGAATCAGCACCGCGACGGGATTACGCCCGACCGCTGTCCCGACCGCGCGGGTGGCAGATGGGTGTCCGATCTGCGCGGCAATCTGTCCGTAGGTGGTGGCCGCGCCTGCGGGGATTTTCAACAGCGCTTCCCAGACCTTGATCTGAAAGTTGGTCCCGCGCAGGTGCAGACGAAGCGATGCGCGTCCGCGCTGGCTCAGGTCAAAGATTGGCTCGATGAGCGGCGCGGTGGCGCGATAATCCTCGATCATTTTCGCCTGCGACCAATCCTCGGCCAGATGGTCAACCGCGTTACCTTCGCTGGTTTGCACAAAGCCGAAGTGGCAGATGCCGCGTTCGGTAACGGCGACCAGACAAGGTCCAAAAGACGAGGCGTGGATTCCGTAGCGGAGGGTGAGTCCCGCGCCGCACGATTTGAACTCACCTGGCGTCACTGCCTCGGTGCTGATGAAAAGATCGTGCAGGCGTCCCAGACTCGATAGTCCGACCTGGTGCGTAGTGTCGAGCAAATTTTCTGAGCGTGCGAGCAATTCTTTGGCGTTTTCTTTCGTCAGGAATTGCAGAAAACGCTTTGGGCTGATACCTGCCCAGCGGGTGAAGAGCCGCTGAAAGTGGTATTCGCTCAATCCGACCGCCGCGGCGATCTCGTCCAGTTCGGGTTGGCGGCGAGCGTTGGCCTCGATGAAGTGGATGGCCTGCTCGACGAGCCGATAATCTTGCATGGTGGATTCCATAACAATCTCCGTTTGATGCGGGAGATTGTAGTTTTCATCCGTTGTGGAAGCCACCCGATTCTTGCTCATTTTTCCTTTTGTTCTCCATCATCCCCAACCCTTCCCCCGAAAGGGAGAGGGCCAGAGTGAGGGTGCATTAAACAAAAACAGGCATGCGCGGGCATGCCTGTTTCAATACGCGGTATTAAAAAGACAGCCCTTCCAAATGCAAACAGACCCAATGAGTCTGTGTCACCGCTTTGCCCTGTCCCACACGTCACCGCGTGGTTTTCGGCTTGCGCTTGCTTTGGAAGGAGAAGGGAGTCAATGACGTGACTCCAGAGGCATCCGCTGATCGATCCGATGTTCCCTCACCCCAGCCTCTCCTAAAAGGAGAGGGGGAGTTCGGTTAGCGCCCCGTTCGCACGGGGGAACCTCCACCTCGTGATCTCATCGTTGGTGGCCGAAGGTATGTCGAGACCAACATTTGAGACCCAGCCGCTAATTCTCCGGGTATTCAGTTGTTAACTTGGCGGCGATTTTACCCGCGTGGTTGAAGT
>JAKANW010000663.1 GCA_021823555.1 Chloroflexota bacterium | reverse complement strand
AGCTGCTTGACGGTCTCCTGTCCAACCGCTTCGTTCACATCGCAAATGACAACCTTCGCCCCTTCCTCGGCGAAGCGCAGGGCAGTGGCTTTCCCAATTCCCGCCGCCCCGCCAGTAACGAGCACAACTTTGTCCTTCATTCTCATATGGCATACTCCTTGATGATAGTGAAAGCGGGCAATGAGGGAGCAATATTGGCAGGAATGTCCACTGCCCGCTTTTCACGTGTCGTCTTTTTACCATTCCGCAGTTACGTGCGGGTTACATACACTTCCTCATCCCCGGCCCTCGCAGAGCGCCCAAAAGGGGAAGGGAGAATTCCCACTCCCATTGGGAGAGGGGTAAGGGGCTACGCCTTGAATGCCAGATATGTCTTCTTAGCTTCGCCTTCGCCAAACTCGACAAAGTCCACGCTCAGGGACGCACCAATCTGAATCGTTTCGGGCCTGGTCGGGTCGACGCCGATGATGCGGGCGCTGAGGCGCGTGCCCTCTTCTAACTCGACGATCCCCGAAACGTACGGATTCTTGCGGTCAAAGCCCTGTTCAGCCATGAACGTCGGGCCGCTGTAGATGACCGTGAATGCCGCCAGTTTTCCTTTACCGCTGGTCTCGAACCACTCAATCGCTTCGCTGTGGCACTTGGGACAAATGGCGCGCGGCGGAGCATAAACGCCTCCGCATTTTTTACATTTTGCGGCCATCAGTTTTTTCTCGGCCAGATATTGATTGAACGCCGCCGCGGTGAACGGACGGACGGATGTGGTTGTTTCATCGCTCATAAAATTTCTCCTGCAGGGCGGAATGCCATTTCGCCCTACCGTTAATTTCTCCGCTCGTAAACGTGGACCACACAGGTAGACCCGGTTGCACCCACGTTGTGCGTCAATGCCAACGGGACATCGCCTTCCACCTGCCGCTCTCCAGCCTGACCTCGCATCTGCTTGAACACCTCCACGGCTTGGGCCACGCCCGAAGCGCCGACGGGATGTCCCTTAGCTTTTAACCCGCCCGAGGTGTTAACAGGCTTGGCGCCATCGCGGGCGGTCACGCCATCTTCGGCGGCCTTGAAGCCCTCGCCGGGTGCAAAGAACCCGAGGTCTTCGCTGGCGATGACCTCCGCAATCGTGAAGCAGTCATGCACTTCGGCAATGCGGATGTCTTTCTGGGTCACGCCTGCCATTTCGTAGGCGGTCTGCGCGGCGATCTTGGCGGCTGGGATGGTGGTTAACTCGGGGCGGTCGTGCAGGGCCGAGTCCGATGCTTGGCCCGAGCCGATGATGTGGATCGGGTGGTCGGTGAACTCGCGGGCGCGTTCCTCCGCCACGAGCAGGACCGCCGCCGCGCCGTCGGTGATGGGGGAGCAGTCAAACAAACGAAGGGGCCACGCCACTGTGGGGTTGCCGGATTCGTCGTGGAGGAAATCCCAAACGGTGGACCAAGCCGGGGCGGGTTTGCCCTTCTTGATCGCCGCGGCGATGCGTCCTTTCATCCAATCTTCAATGGTGACAGCAAATTGGGCGTTGGGGTTGAGCGCGGCGTTGTTGTGATTTTTGATCGCCACGTTCATCAGGTGCTCGGACTTCATGCCGTAGCGGTACATGTACGCGGTTGCCATCGCCGCGTAGAAACCGGGAAAGGTGAAACCGGCCGGAATTTCGTAAGCCACGTCTGCGGCGGTGGCGAGCGCCTCAGTGACTTCCGCCGTTTTGAGCGCGGTCATTTTCTCCGCGCCGCCAACGAGGACGACATCGGCCATGCCCGAGGCAATGGCCATCACGCCCTGGCGCAGCGCCACGCCGCCCGAAGCGCAGGCGTCCTCCACGCGCATGGCGGGACGCGGCAGTAACCCGACGGCGTCCGTCAGGATCGGTGCGATGTGTGCCTGGTGCTCGAACTGGTCGCTGGAGAAATTTCCGATGTAGAGCGTTTCAATGACGGACGGATCGAGGCCCTTGTCCACCGATTTGGTCATGGCCTGGAATGCTTCGACAAACAGGTCGCGGCTGTTCTTTTCCGCAAACGCCCCGAACTTCGACATGCCCGCGCCGACCATTGCAACACCGCGCGGGAGGGACTTGGTTTTCGGCATGATGCCTCCTTGAGATTCGCTTCCTCATTCCCGGTCCTTTCCCTTCGGGAGCCCTAAAGGGTGCTTTGCAAAGGGTTAGGGGGAGGAAGAATTTTTATTTCAACACGTTCACGATCTTCGCCATGACTTCATTGGGCTTTTCCACAAAGGGAGTGTGGCCCGTGTCGGCGATGACGACTTCTTCGTAGGCGCCGCCTTTGGCTTTGTACTCGTCCAGGATGTGGCGCGTCTGGCTAACCATCGGCTGGGGCGGATAGACCTCGTCACCGGGCCAGCCAGGGACGTAGCCCAACTTGCCGAGGTTGCCCATGTCGAAGAAGGACGCGTCGGACACGATCATGTCCGAGTCGCCGCGCACCCACAACATGGGCGGCTTGGGCGAGGCGTTGATGAACCGCTCCACGCTGTCGCCCACGTATTTCGGGGAGAGCGCGTTGATCGGCCCGAATTTGCCGGGAGCGACGTTCGGCCAGTTGGTTGAGGGGACGAAGTCGCCGGGGTACTTTTGCCCGCCGACCTTTTCGGTCATGAGCGAGGACAGCAGGTCTTCTTCACGCGCCGGTTTAAAGGGCGGCTTCCAATAAAATGAATTCATCACCACGCGCGGCGAAGCTTGCGGGTTGTCGGTGGACCGGTCACCGGCGGCCATCAACTTGGGGAAGTCGGGGTTGACGATTCCGCCGCCCGAACCGGCGAAATCATCGTAGCAGGGCTGGCCATCGATTCCTTTGCAGCCGCCAAACCCGTAGGGCGAACCAGGGTCAACCACCGTGCCGCTCAACACGCGTCCCGGAATGGCTGCCACGAGTCCAAACACGATTGTCCCGCCCATCGAGTGCCCGACCACGTGAGTCTTCTCAATCTTGAGTACATCCAACAGGGCCAGCAAGTCGTCGATCCAATCGCCCATGCCGCGCGTCGCATCGATCAGTTTGTCTTCCGTGTCGCCGTAGCCGCGCAGGTCGGGCGCGATGCCGCGAAAACCGGCGGGCAGTTTGAGCATCATCTCCTCC
>JAKANW010000662.1 GCA_021823555.1 Chloroflexota bacterium | reverse complement strand
TTGGATGTAGTGAAGAAGTAGTAATCTCATGTCGTTGCGAGCGAAGCGAAGCAAGGTCCTGTTGTAGCGAGAAGGTTGCTTCGTCGCACAGAACGCTCCTCGCAATGACATCTCACAAGGAGCCTCATGAATCAACCTCATCGACGCGACATTGCCCTGCTTTTTTCCACGCGCATCATCCGCTTGTTTTGCTATGGATTCCTCTCCGTCGTCCTGGCGTTATATCTCACCGAAATAAATATCGATGAAAAAATGATCGGCCTGCTGTTCACGCTCACATTGGCAGGCGATGCAGGCATCACCTTGTGGCTCACCACGCACGCCGACCGGCTGGGGCGCAGGAAAACCCTCTTAATCGGCGCCCTGCTCATGGTCGGTGCGGGAGCCGTGTTCGTCATCACGCATAATATTATTTTCCTGATGGCGGCGGCCATCATTGGAGTCATCAGCCCCAGTGGAAATGAGATCGGCCCGTTCCTTTCGTTGGAGCAGGCGGGGCTGACGCAGCTCATCCCGAACGAGAAGCGCACGCAGGTCTTCGCCTGGTATAACCTGGTCGGCTCGTTTGCCACCGCCACGGGCGCGCTGTCGGGCGGATGGCTGGCGCAGATTTTGCAGGGCGTCGGCTGGACGCAATTGGAAGCGTATCGGTTGGTGCTGATGGGATATGGCGCGGGCGGAGTTCTGATCCTGATTTTATTTTTATTTGTATCGCCTGCCATCGAGGTGACGGGCGCGCGCGTTGAAACCCATGCGCTCGGCCTGCATCGTTCGCAAAAGATCGTCTTGAAACTCAGCGCGCTGTTCGCGTTGGACGCTTTCGCGGGCGGCCTGATCGTGCAAAGCATGATCGCTTATTGGTTCCACGTAAAGTTTGGCGTGGACTCGGGTGTGCTGGGCAGCATCTTTTTCGGCGCAAACATTTTGGCGGGCATCTCGGCTTTGCTGGCCGTGCCGATGGCGAAAAGGTTTGGCCTGATCAACACGATGGTCTTCACGCACATCCCGTCCAACGTTTTGTTGATGCTGGTGCCGTTGATGCCGAACCTGCCGCTTGCCATTGGATTGTTGCTGGCGCGTTTTAGCATCTCGCAAATGGATGTGCCCACGCGTCAATCCTACACCATGGCTGTCGTGGCCCCCGACGAGCGATCAGCCGCTGCGGGCGTGACTGCCATCGCGCGATCTGTGGGCGCTTCCGTTTCCCCCGCGCTGACGGGACTGTTCTTCAGCGTGCCCATGTTGTTCAGCGCACCCTTCTTCCTCACCGGTGGATTGAAGATCGTGTACGACCTGCTTCTCTATCGCAGTTTCCAAACGGTCAAGCCGCCAGAAGAAAATAAATCATAGACCCTAAAGGTTTTCAAAGCCTTTAGGGTTTGTTATTTCAATCAAGTTAAAGGAGCTTTTCATGGGACCTTCACTGACTCTGCTCTGCGTTATCGCGCTAATGCTCATTTTCAGCATGATCTTCCTTTCGGCCAGCATTCGCATTGTGCCCGAATACAAGCGGCTTGATGTGTATCGCCTCGGGCGCTACCTCGGCGAGAAGGGACCAGGCCTTGTGGTGCTCCTTCCGCTCATTGATCGTGGGATCATGAAGGATTTGAGCGAAGCGAGTCCGACTCCCAGCCGCAGGTTGGTGGGCGTGGTGGGGGAGACCCAGACCACGGTCTTCACCGACGGGAAGGTGGTGCTCGGTCACAGCGAAGTCTGGGACGCCGTCAGCCAGAAACCCATCCCGGCGGGACAGCACGTGCGCGTCGTTCGTATGATATTGGAAGTGGAGCAAGAATAATCTTTCAAGGTGACAGTCATCTGCAAGATGACTGTCACCTTTGGTATTTCCCCTGACACCATCCTGCCACAAAACCATGTTATCCTTCGCGCATGACACATCGTATCCTCGTCGTGGATGACGAACCCTCGGTCACCGATTTGTTGGCGTACAACCTGCGCAAGGCGCTGTACGATGTGCAAGTCGCTGCGGATGGACGTGAGGCTTTGCGTCTCGCGGGGGAATTCCAACCCGACCTGATTCTGCTCGACCTGATGATCCCCGAAGTGGATGGCCTCGACGTGTGCCGCGAACTCCGCAAGACCAGCAATGTGCCTGTCATCATGATCACGGCGCGCGGCGAGGAGATCGACCGCGTCATTGGCCTCGAACTCGGCGCGGACGATTACGTCACCAAGCCGTTCAGTGTGCGCGAATTGATGGCGCGGATCAAGGCCGTTTTGCGCCGCGCACAAAATGAAAACGCAGAATCATCCACGATCATTTCTGGCGCGGGCAGCCTTCGCATGGATGTGGAATGCCGCATCGTCACCGTCGCCGACTCCGCTATTGAGTTGACCCGCCTCGAGTTTGACCTGCTCCATCGTCTGCTAATCAACCCCGGGCGTGTCCTGACGCGCGAACGTCTGCTCGAACAAGCCTGGGGCTACGATTACGTCGGTGATACGCGCGCGGTGGATAGCGCTGTCAAACGTCTGCGCGCTAAGCTCCGCGCCGCCTCTCCCGAAGCCGATTGCATCGAGTCAGTGCGCGGTCTCGGCTATCGCATCAACTAAATGCAAACCATCCGCGCTCGCCTCTCCCTCAACACTCTGGTCGTACTCGCCCTCGGCATGATCTTCGCGACCGCGCTCGCGTGGCAAGCGGTTTCAAATCTCTACGTCAGTACCCAACGTGACAACCTGCTCGCGCAGGCGAAACTTATTTCCACCGCTTTACAGGGGAGACCGCTCCCCACGAATCCCCAACCTTATTCGCAAGCGACAAACGTCGCACCTGGGATTCATACTCGATTGTTGACGGATGGGGGTGCGGTTGTTGTCGGATTGCCGCTTGCAGACGCGACCGTACAAATGCCTCTTGCGGAACAAAGCGCCTCCATCCCAACCTCCGACCTGCTTCAGCGCCCCGAAATTAAATCCGCCCTTCAAGGGACTCCCGCCACCGCGCTCCGACGAGTTCTCGGCACCCAACGCGTGCTTTACGCCGCCGCGCCCATCTACGCTGACGATGGTCACATCACTGGCATCGTCTACATCGCCACGCCTCTGCCCGCAACAGGACTGCCTGCAAATATTATTCTGCAACTGA
>JAKANW010000661.1 GCA_021823555.1 Chloroflexota bacterium | reverse complement strand
CGGGCGCTGTGGGCGCGTTCCTGGCGGCCATGGGCGGGGCGCTCGGTCTGTGGGTGGCTCTTGCCACCGCTCTGACCACGGCCATGGTCAGCTGGCAGGAATTTCGCAACCTGGACATGAACGTCCGCAACTACAGCAAGGTGATCATCAGCCTTTCTGCCATCCACGATCATTGGAATCAACTCGATGAAGACGAACGGACGAAAAAAGAATTCTACCGCATGGTAAAGGAAACTGAGACCGTCTTGTGGAACCAGAACCTGGAATATGTGAAATCCATGCAGGAGGCGTTCGAAAGCAAGAAAATGGAAGAGGAGGATTTTGTCAACCAAACCCTCCAATCCTCCGGCGCAGACAACGACAACAACGGGTCGTCACTGCCGTTCGCCGCGGTTCCCGCTCCCGCTTCGGCTGCCCCAAGCGCGGATGGCTCGAGCGGCTGAGCGATACACCAACATCACAAACAACAACCCGCCGAAAAACGGCGGGTTGTTTTCTTATTCATCGGCAGGCACCATGATCTCTTCCACTTTGCTTTTCGGCACCACCCAGATCTCTCCCTTCACGCCGCGCGCCAGGTAAAAGTCACCGGCGCGGACGGTGATGGGACCCTCGAGCGAATAGACCGTCACCTCGGCTTCTTCGTCGCCGTCTGTGAACTCCACCAATGGCGCGAGGTGCACCAGTCCGCGTTTGATGCAATAGCCTGGGCGGATGATGATGTACGTCTCATCGAAAATATCCGCGCGCACCGGCCAATAATCGTTCGGGTTTTTCACCTCGCTCACCAACAGGTCGCCCGCGCGGGCGGTCAGGGTCTCTCCCCACGGCGTGACGATTTCCATGGTTTGTTTTTGATCCGGTCCCGGCGTGAACGGCACGACCCGTCGTTCCACAATGCTTCGATAGGGACGAAAGTGTGCCGTGTTGAGGAGGGGGTCGCCTGCGGTAAGTACGATTGGCTTGCTCATCACATTCGCTCTTTTACCGATCATTGTAGCCTTTTCACAGAAATACCATCATGATAAGGTCATGACCCATTGGAGGGATTCCAATGAAAAAGAGCGAGCCGTTTGCTCGCTCTTTTGGTTCACTGCGGAATTTCCCCGGCCAGTTCCTTGTCTATCAACTGGGTGAAACTGCTCAGAGGCTGCGCGCCGACCATCGCCAGGCCGTTGATGAAAAACGTCGGCGTGGATTGCACGCCCAGCCCGATGGCGAAATCCATGTCGGCCTGGATGGTGGACTGGAACTTGTGCGTCTCGCGGCATTGGTTGAAAGTTGTCATGTCGAGGCCGAGGTCGGTGGCTACCTGGCTGTAGAAGTCATCGCCAAGCAGGTCCTGGTTGTTGAACAGGCGGTCGTGGAATTGCCAATAGGCGTTCTGTTCCCCGGCGCACATGGCCGCCTCGGCGGCGGGCATGGCCTGCGGGTGGATCTGCGTCAGCGGCAGGTTGCGATACACAAAACGGATCTTGCCGGGGTAGGCGGCCATCAACTGGTTATACACCTGCGTATGCCAGCGTTCGCAGTAGGGGCATTGATAATCGCTAAACTCGACGATCGTGATGGGCGCGTCCGCGGGACCGAGGCTGTAGAATCCCTCTGTGGGAATGTCGTAGCGGCGATAGGTGGGCGCGGCGGCCTGTTGCTGGGCGGCGGGTTGCTGCGCCACAGCCGCCGTGGATTTCCTTCCCCAAGCGATGTAACCGACCAGAATGCCCGCGCAAAAAGATAAAACCACAAGCGCCATGTAAAAATGGTCGCGCTTGAAGGTAACCGTATCAGTGGATTGGGTTGTCTGTTCCATGCGGAAAATTATATCACTCCCGATTTTTTAGCGTCCTTAAACCCAAATAAGCGTATATCTTCATCAAGGAGAAAAAATGACAAAAACAAAGGCTCACATCCCCTGGTATCTCTGGCCGTTCGTGGCCCTGTGGAAGTTGATCGCCGGCATCGTGGCGTTGACGGGGCGGCTGGTGGCCGTGATTCTCGGCTTTGTGCTACTGCTGGCGGGCATCCTCGTCAGCCTGACGGTGGTCGGCGCAATCGTGGGGATTCCTCTGGCCATCCTGGGATTCCTGCTGCTCTTGCGCGGAATCTTTTAACGGACCGGCGCGCGCCTCGCATCAACGGTCAGACTCCGCCCGGAGCGGGTGAGGCCTGACCGTTGCGATTCCTCCTCAGGAGGTCGCCGTCCGCTTCGCCATCGAGAGGCGGATGCGGGTGCGGAGGGAGGCGATGAATCGGCGCACGGCGGGAATCCGCAGAATCATCAAGATCAGGAACACGATAGCATACGCCCAGGGTCGCGCCACGTCGCCGCTGAAGCGGAAGAAGTCGCCCTTCTTTCCCCAGGCATAGTGGAACACCGCCAACGGCGCGATGAAGTAGATCAGCGTGTGCAGGCGCTTCCAATTCTTCTTCAGCCGCGCCTTCCAAACGTCGAAGGAGGTGATGGCGAGCGGAATAAGCAACAGGAAGGCCGTGGCCCCAACCAGGATGAACGGCTTTTCGAAGATGGTCTGGAAAATCATGCTCCACGCCAGGCCGTAATCGAGGTCGAGAAAGATGATGACGTGGATGGCCGCGTACATGAACGAGTACAGGCCGAGCGCGCGGCGGCGCTTGATCATCTCGCTCCAGCCGAAGAGACTGTTGAGCGGCGTGGCCGCCAGCGACAGGATCAGCAGTGTGATGGCGGCCCGACCGGTGCGCTGCTCGATGTGCTGGATGGGGTTGGCAGTGAGACCGCCCGTGAAGGCCTCGAAGGCCAGTCGCGCCAGCGGGAACCACGCGGCAACGTGCATGAAGATTTGGAGAGGGGTGTAGCGTTTGATTAGTTTCATAGTTTTGGTGGTTACATGGTTTTATAGTTGCGTGGTTAGGTGAGCACGTGACGCTGGTTCTGACCTGTGTGCCTGTTTTCCTATGTGCCTCTAACATGACAGCGCCAGGTTGGGTTGACGTTGGGGAACGTCCGTTATGCCCAGCGTAAAAGACGCTCTCTAGCGTCGGACTTTACGCTGTCATACTCATTCCTGATGGTACACAGTTTACCTCGAAAGCGCATATTTTTCCTCACCCTGACCCTCTCCCGAAGGGGGAT
>JAKANW010000660.1 GCA_021823555.1 Chloroflexota bacterium | reverse complement strand
TGGACGATTTCGTCCGTGCCATCGGTGGATCCATCGCTTACGATGATCCATTTGGCGGGACGAACGGTTTGAGCGAGCACCGAGCGGATGGTGTTCTCGATGAAAGCCGCTTCATTGCGTGCCGGAGTGATGAGGACGTAGGTCATGACAAAGGAGATATTGCGAGAGCTGAACGCTTAGATTTAATGGGATGACATTCACATTGCGACAACCGACAATGCGAACACTCATCCAACTGCAGATGGACTGATGGACGCTGAACTCTCACACGCGTCTACAGGAGAGGCGGTTGCGCCACTGGTCTCGCTGGACGCCAGTTTGCCTAACAGATGAGCGAGGGCTTTGAACATGGTTGCCTGCCCCCAATGGAACATTGGTGTCTTGATCTTCTTCCAGCCGAGGTCGCGATAATGAAAATGGCCGTCTCGATCCTGAAAGTGGTCAATGGTCCAGCTGGCAACTCTTTGCGCCAACGGCAGCGCGTCGGGGTCTTCATCGGAAAAGAACGTCAAGGTGTCAATCGCCTGTGCCGCACACTGAATGTCCGTGGGATAAACTCGGTCGTGATAATACCGGGGACGACCGTCCGGTTCAAAGAAGGTACGCTTGAAATACTCGAAGCCCCGTCGGATTTGCGATTCGAAGGACCGGTCACCGGTGCTTTCGGTGTAGCGCTTGAGACTGTCGAGGTTGTAACCTGTGTGGAAGTTGTCAATCCAATGGTACTTTGGGCTTGCGCCGTAAAACCAGGAACCGTCAAAATTCATACGAGAGCAGCTATAGAGCATTGCCTCGCGAGCGCGCCCCAAAGCAACCTTATTGCCCGTGAGCGCGCCGACCTGACCGAGCAAGGCTGCGCCCAGCATATTGGAGTTATGAATGGAGCTCTGCCCGAAGGCGACGTAGCTCAAACATGCGCCTGAATTCGTTTGATCGCGCGGCAAGGTCAGAATCCAGTCGGCGACGCTGGACGCGACCTCGAGATATTGTTCATCGCCGAAAACGTGGTGCGCTTCGAGGAAAGCCTGACCGATGAGGCTGCTCCAGACGATCGTGGGCTCATGGGCGGGAATGGTGCCGCCCCGCGTGGTAAAATCGAAATGATTCCCCCAGCAAAACTGTTCAAAACCGGGCGCGCGGTGGTTGAGCAACCAATCCAGACAGTAGCGGGCGCGTTCCGCGTAACGGCTGTCGCCGGTTTGCGCATGGCGTTTGATGTAACCCCAAGCCAGATAGCCGATGCCTTTGGTGGAAGTATGCGGGCGGATGCCGATCCACGGCCGAACGTGGAATGGAACACGCAGAATCACGGCCGTCAGGCAGCGTTTCGGAAAATCACGGCCAAAGGCCAGATAATGCAATGGTGACAGCTGGCCGTCGCCCGGGTCGTAAGCCTTGTAGCCGTTAGCCTCGATCCAATGCTGTAGGACATCAAGGCTTCGTTCGATTCTATGGCGAAGACAATTCAAGTAAGCAATAAGTGGGAACTCATCTGGCCACTAATTAGCGTTGATCAACTCAGGTCGCAGAACGGCGAAAGACTGAAATGTCAAAGGAGATCGCTGACTACCCGCTGCTGTCCACTACCGCGAACAGAGGCCATCCACCAGTCTTAGGTAGTCGGCTTCGTGCTCAGCCCAACAGTTCTGCTTGGCAAACTCAGCGGCTCTATGAGTCATTCGCTGGCGTAAGGAGGCGTCGCCCAGGACCTTACTCATCGCGGCGGCGAGCGAGTCAGGGTTGCCCGATTTGAAAAAGCAAATTATCGACTCATTGTATGTTTCACGGTCGATCTTGGTTTCAGAAGCCACCACGGGGATGCCCAGCGCCATGAACTCTAGTATTTTGGTGCTGTGAGCCTCATTGCCGAATGAATCGGCGCGTTTCGGCACTACCGCCAGATCCGCATTGGCCATCAGTGCGGCTATCTCTTGGGAGCGAATCGGATCGAAGAAGCGCACGGCACCGTTCAGGCCAAGTTGTCGGGCCAACGCTTGAAGGCGGCCTATCTCCGGTCCATCGCCGTAGATGTGGAATTCAACCTCCGGGTGAGTCTCGCGTAACTTCGCGACAGCGCGAATCGCGATGTCAAGCCCCTGGTGCCACTGCAGCCCACCCGGAAAAAGGATCAACGTCTTGTGGTCCGAGCGGGTACGCGGACGAGGGAAGAAGATGTCCGTGTTGACGTAATTGGGCATGATGCTGCACTTGCCACCTGCGCCGGTGCGTTGCACGTAGCGGTCCAGCCAGAGGTGATTCGCCAAAATGATGTGGTGCGCGAAACGGGCGGACAGGCGTTCCACCACGAGCAAACCGCGCACCATACACCGCGTCGTTCGCCTGCGAAACTTGGCGGCGTAAAGTTCCGGGACGATGTCGTGGATGTCCAAGATGACCTTCGCACCATGCCGGCGAGGAGACCAAGCGGCGAACACCAGGAAATCTGGAATGTTGTGAGCGTGACAAAGGTCGTAAGGCGAAATGAAGTGGCGTCGGCGAAGCCACGTGCGACACTTGAACCAAAACCGAAGGAGCGAAGCCAAATGCTGCAACGGGGAAGATTCGTCCTTCCGCAAACGATCCTGCAGGCGAACCACCTTCACCCCGTTGATCCATTCTACCGTGGGATCTTCAACCGCACGTCGCAAGCTCAGCACCTCAACTTGCTCGCCGCGCCGGGCTAGGGACTCGGCATAACGGATAATCCGGTTGTCGCGTGTGTAATGGGAGTAGGCCAACATGGACACACGCAGCGGGGACCTTTTCGTCAGAGGGGCTTTCGACCGCTCCACACACTCGGCCAACTGACGAGGAGGGACCTGCCAAAAGCCCTCCGTGAATTTGCGGTACGAGCGTTACAACTCTATGACCTAAAATCGGTTGAAACCCAGAGAGAGATGAAACATCGGTTACCGGAATTTTTGCAAAATATTCTTCGGCGTCTCGATAGGGACTTTGCTTAATGATTTCGGATAATTCCATTTTCCCTTCCGATAATCCAAAAGATTAGCGGTTTCCTGTTGCCTATACCCTCTCTGGGTATGGTATAACACTCGTGGCGGCAACCGTTGTCAAGGCGACGATCGCCGCGACTTCATTTATGGCAAACCAAA
>JAKANW010000659.1 GCA_021823555.1 Chloroflexota bacterium | reverse complement strand
CCTGCCCGATGAGATCGTGGACGGCAAGAACGTGACCATGCGCTTCATCCCTGGCGGGGAGTTCACGATGGGCAGCGATACCGCCGATGCGGATTCGCGCCCCGCCAACAAGGTGACTTTGGCCCCGTTCTACATCGACAAATTTGAAGTCACGAACGAGATGTATGACGCCTGTGTCTACGCGAGAGAATGCAGGCGTCCGTTACAGTCCGGGTCCGCCACACGCAGCTCTTATTATGAAAACCCCGTCTTTGCGAATTACCCCGTCATCTACGTGAATTGGAAGATGGCAAAAACCTACTGCGAATGGCGCGGCGCGCGCCTGCCCACCGAAGCGGAATGGGAAATGGCCGCCCGTGGCACGGATGGCCGTTCCTATCCCTGGGGCGAAGAGGTGGATTGCAGCCTGGCGAATGCGGCCGGCTGCGTCGGCGATACCACGCCGGTGGATCAGTACGCGAACGGTCAAAGTGTTTACGGCGTCTTCGGCATGGCTGGGAATGTCTTGGAGTGGACCAGTTCCCTGTTTAAATTTTATCCGTACGATGCAACCGATGGCCGCGAAGACCTGACTGCATCCGGAGACCGCATGGCACGCGGCGGATCGTGGCACGACTTCGGCGGCAACGGTGGGAACGTCCGCACGGATACCCGCCTCAAACTCGACCCCGCCTACTACGGCGCGTATGTCGGCATTCGCTGTGCGATGTCAGAGTAGGAGCAAAGGCTCATGAAACCATCCGCCTCCAAGCCGGCTGTCGCAGGAGGGCTGCTCCTGGTCCTCGCGCTGGTGGCTTGCTCCTTCCCGGGGCTGGCCTCCAGCACCGCCGTCCCGCTGACAGTTCCGACCCTGACCGATACGCCGAATCCTGTCGCGCCGCCCACGCAAGCGGAGAGTCCAGCCGCCACATCCAGCCCCGAGCCGACCGTGGAAATCCCCACACCCACCATCGCCGTGTCGCATTCGCTAATCCCTTCGACCGAGGTCGGGACCGGCAAGCTGATCTACGATGTCACCTCCGTGGATTCCGCAGCGCAAAAGCGCGCGCCCTACGGCGATTCGTACAAGACCAATCTCTTTGAACGCCCCTTTACTCAGGATATGACCTACGTCCCTGACCTGGATATTATCAGTTACAACCTGAGCCAGGACGAAAAGTTTTATTACGTCTCGATCCAACTGGTCGGCGCGAATCCGAACAATGCGCTGAACATCGACTACGCAGTGGAATTGGACCTGGACGCGGATGGATACGGCGATACCATTATCGTGGCTCACCCGCCCTACAAAGTGGAATGGTCAACCGAGAACGTGCAAGTTGCCAAGGATACCGATCACGACACGGGCGGCCTCTCCGCGGAGAATTCGGATGCGCCCCTGCCGGGCAATGGCTATGACAAAATCATCTTCGATGGCGGGCAGGGTGACGATCACGACCTGGCCTGGGTACGCGTGAATGCCGGTAAATTGGCGACCGTACAGTTCGCCTTCAAGATTTCCCTGGCGGAGTCGCGCTTCATGTTCGGCGTGTTGGCCGATGCGGGTCTGAAGGATATCACCAGCCTCGATTACGTGGATCGTTATACCGAATCCGAGGCAGGTTCGCCTGAAGCAGACAATGCCAACTATCCGCTTAAGGCGATCTACGCGGTGGACAATGTCTGTCGCGAGGCGATCGGTTTCATCGGTACGGGTGAGGAACCGCAGCGCTGTCCAAAGAAGTAGTAAACCTGTAAAGACTTCGGAAATCTTCCATGCAGATTTCCGAAGTCTGTCATTCCAAATCGCATGGTATGATTGCCCGCTATGAACAAATTCCACACTAAATTACCTAATCATTTTGATTTGCCCCAACGTATCCGTCGCCTGGGTGAACTGGCTTACAACCTGTGGTGGACCTGGCAGCCCGACGCCCAACGTTTATTCAACCGCATCGATAACGACCTGTGGGAGCGGCTCTCGCACAACCCTATCCGGTTGCTGCGCGCGCTGAACCGTTCCGCGTTGAACGAAGCCGCGCAGGATAAAGCCTACCTCGATCTGTATGATCGCGTCTTCCAATCCTTTGACGATTATCTCGCTAACGGGAACACCTGGTCAGACCGCGCCCACCCTGAATTTTCCCAAAACACCATCGCCTATTTTTCAATGGAGTTTGGCCTGCACGAAACCCTGCCGATCTATTCGGGCGGTCTGGGAGTGCTGGCGGGCGACCACTTAAAAGAAGCCTCGGACCTGGGCTTGCCGCTGACAGCGGTGGGCTTCATGTACGCTCAGGGCTACTTCTCCCAGCGCATCACAGAAGACGGCTGGCAGGAAGCCATCAACAACCCGATGAACTTCGATGAACTGGCCGTCCTGCCGATCTTGAACTCGGATGGTCAGCGGCTGACGGTTTCCGTCCAATTGCCCGACCGCGCCATCGCGTTACATTTGTGGGAAGTGCGCGTCGGACGTGTGACGCTCGTCCTGCTCGATTCAAACGTGGATGGCAACACGGCGGACGACCGCCTGCTGACGGCTCGCCTCTACTGGTCCGACCTCGACAAGCGCGTGATGCAGGAAGTGTTACTTGGCATCGGCGGCGTGCGCGCTCTGCGGGCGCTGGGATTCAATCCCCAGGTCTGGCACATGAACGAAGGCCACGCCGCTTTCCTGATCCTTGAGCGGGTGCGGGAACTGGTGGCTTCTGGCGTCTCTTTTGAGGATGCCGTTAACCAAACCCGCGCCCACAACGTTTTCACCACGCACACGCCTGTCCCTGCGGGCAACGATGAATTCCCGCTCTGGCTGGTGGACAAATACCTCGGCGCGGTGTGGCCCGAACTTGGCCTGACGCGTGATCAGTTCATTGACCTGGCGCGTCATCACATGCCGTGGGGTGAATCCTTTAGCATGGGCGTGCTGGCCCTGCGTTATTCAGAGGGCCGCAACGCTGTCTCTGAACTGCATGGACACGTCTCTCGCGACATGTGGAAATTCCTGTGGCCCGAGATCCAGGATGTGGAAGATGTGCCGATCACGTATGTGACCAACGGCGTCCACACCTCCACGTGGATGGCGCGCCGCTTGCGTGTGCTACTGAGCAAATACCTCGGCGCGGACTGGCTCGA
>JAKANW010000020.1 GCA_021823555.1 Chloroflexota bacterium | reverse complement strand
ATCTCCGCGCGGTCAGTTCGGTCAACTTCCACGGAGCAAGGCAGATCAGAATGGAGGGCCGGATGAACACGATCAGGAAGGCCAACACGCCAACGGCCGCGATCCCCCTAGAGCCCCCAGCACACAAACGAAGAGAAGCGCAGATCGCTCTCTTCAAGGTCTCGTGATTCAGTCCCGTGATTCCGCCGCCACACGAACGGGACGAGGAAAGGCGTAAGGATGAGGTTTTGTTGTCCCTGCGTGCTCAATTCATTCGAATTTGCTTCCTCCAGATCCAGCCTGCAAGGAAAAGCAAGCCGATCAATGCGGGCAGGCCTGCGATGAGCGCGTAGGTGGACCAGTCGAATCCGCGTGCGCTCGCGACGTACCAAACTGCCCACCCGATAAACAGCACCGCGCCCACCCATTCCCACTTCCAGGCAAGGATGAGTGCGACGGTCAACAAAATGGAAGGGGTCAGGTGCATGGACAGTCCAACGATGGTGCCCCAGAATCCGAGGTTCATCGAGAAAATATCCAGGGTGAACAGACCGATGAACAATATGAACAGGATGCCTGCTATGCGCGGCGTCCAGAACAGAATTTGTTTGAGGGATTTATCCATGGCGTCCTCCCACAACCATCATAGCACGCCTTGGTTATATTTCAAGTTGAGCGCCATACATTCCCCTCCCCAAACTCCATATTGTTTGGCATTTGGGGAACCTTCGGCGGGTGAGGGTCTTTCCCACCCGTTTCTCTCATGGATTGGACTCCCACACCCGCACATTCGAGATTTGGCACGAAGTCCAATAGCCGGCATTGAGATTCGAGACCGCGCCGTAATAGATTTCTCCCATACCCAACAGTTTGGTCGTAAAAAGGGTGTATTGACCCACTAGGACGCCGTCCACGAGCACGTAGGCGATATCTTTGTTCACGACCAGTGAAAATTGTGTCTTTGTCTTGTTCGGCGCGTTCACTTTGCCCGTTCCAAAGGTTGTGCCAAACAGTTCACATTGACGCATACCGCTACTGCAATACCCCAGCCGCACCGCCTCGTTCGTCAGGATGGCTGTGTACCCGTCGCTGTTGTTCTGCACGCGGTAGGCAAACCCGCATCCCGTATAGTTTGGATACGTGGTCAAGCCTCTGCTATCCAGTTCAATATCCGCCCAAAGCGCGAAATCCTGCGCCTGTTGGCGGGTCCGCGTAAAGTCAAAGATGTTGAGCGATGGGGATGTCTTCGAGAAATCATCCAACACGTGGAGCTGGCCGTTCTGAAATGGCAGGTAGCCCTTCTGGTAATAATCCTGGACTTCGGCCATCACGTTGTTCGCCTCCGCCGTCGCAGCGGCCTCCACCGCGGGCGGGGGTGTGACCGCATCCGGGGCGGGGGGAGCCGGTGGATTCGTTGGAGAGATCGCCGCGGTGGCCGGCGGATTGGTCGGCAGGATCGCCGCTGTTACCGGCGGTATGCTGGTCGGAAGTTGGAATGGCGGCTGCGTGGGAGCCGGCGTCTGCCCCATATCTATATACAGACCGCACGCCAGGGCGGCCAGTCCACAAACGGAAATGGTGGCCCAAATACGAAGTGAGTGATTTTTGTTCATCCCAGCTTTCCTCCTGCCAACTCAAGGATATGACACACGGCACGTATGATCGTCCCACAGGTTTATTTTGCTCATCCGCCTCAATCAACTGTCACATCACTTATCCTTACTCCCAAGGATTGATTTGCCAGCCTTCTCGCCCTTCATGCGTTCATCGAGGATGTTTTTTACATCCTCTACGAAACTCGGTTTTTCGGCGCGACCACCTTTGGGGAAGATAATGAAGGCCCTGTAGGGAATATATACAACGCTGATTACGGCATTGATTAACCCCATAAGGGGTCCAAGCACGGTGGCAGAGATGAGCGTCAGCGAGACAACGATCAGCAATACAGTACCAGAAGCCATGATAATCATCATGGCATCCGGCCAGCGGAATTGACATTTATGGTCACGGGCAACAAAATACCCGTAGCCTATGTTTAGCAGCGGCTGGGCAATCAAGCCTATCTCAACCGTTCCCAGGAAAAGCGAAATGACCACAAACAGCCCAGTGACCAGACACATACGCACCTCCTCTCCCAGGTTGGATAATTGAAGCAGCCTACGCCTTCATTGTACAATTTATCACTGGAAAGTCAATCAAAGATGGATTCGCAGAAATATCTTCACTTCATCCCCTCCTTTCTCTGCCGCATGAGCCTCAAATGGCGAGCGCCTCGCCCATCGCAGATCCTCAAAGCGGGTTGGATACGAACAATTCCTTATAGACCTTCAATAGAAAGGATTGGCTCAAATGCGCCAGACCTGCAATAGTAAATCCGGTAAGTTACGCCATCCTGAAAATAACGTCCGTATTCTTCAAGGAATTTGAATTCCTTTTCTCCGATCTTTACCCGATAACCGCTTCCCCCACGCCTAAAATATTCTTCCGTCACTTTTGCTTTCCCCTCGATTTTCCTGAGCGATACCTTTGTCAGACCTTCCGCCTGCCTCCGCGTCCACCATGTTCCGCCTGCGATTGCGGCCAGCGCGACCAGGAGCGATAATCCCAGCAAGCCGACAAACTGTAGGTCCGAAAACAGCGCGCTCCATGAACTCTCACTTTTCAGGAAGAGAGCCAGGATCAAACAAAAACCAAAGAATACAAACCCCATCGCGATCAGGGAGGATTTCACAGAACAACCGCCAACACCGCGCGCCATACCGCGCAACCTTTCACGTTGATGCTCGCTGATCAACCCGTGCCGATTAGCGTCCAGATCCTCTTCAGTGAAATCAAAGGCTTGCATCAATTCTTCTTGAGAAGTTACCATATCTCAACACTCTCTTCAGTTGCAGTGCAGCGCCCGCCTCTCCGCCTCGCGAGCCTCGAACGGCGAGTTCCTCCCCCGCCCGACAAAGAGTGCAGGACAGGCAGCCCCTCGGTGTCTCGACAGGCTTGACAACCGCCCGCGCCACCACGCCCGCAAGCCCGGATCGTTGATCTTTTCCAAATCGAGTCTGTCAAATCTGAATCTGAGAAATCGCAGTTGACTGCTGTGGCCTTACTAAAATCCGCTGCTTTCAAATCTGCTCGATTAAACTTTGCATCGGTAATATATGTCTTTATGAACTTTGCTTGTTTCAAGACTGTTACGGCAACGTCCCGAAGGTTCGTGTTGCAAAACCTTGTCGGTTGAATCAAACCTTCGGGACGGTATTTAAGGTCAGGCTACTTCCTGAATACAAAGTAGCCGACAACGGCCACCACAACTCCCACCAGGGCCGCCAGGATCTGGTACAGGCCAATGCCGGGCCTGCCGCCCAGACCGATGGCATCGGCGGAGAGCGCCAGGATCGCCAAAACGAGGCCGCCGACCAGCAGGATGATGCCGATTATTTTCTTCGTGTTCATTTCATTTCTCCTTCTCACTTGCACAGTTTGGGTTTGAAAAGCGCCTCTATCATAATCCCAAATTGGTTCACGAACAGCCCACACCCATCCTAAAACAGGTTAATTTGGTTGCCAATCCTTCTCCCGCAGGCAACATGACTCCCTGAGCGAAGCGAAGGGTACCTACAATATGACAAACTTCCACCAGAAACGTGAAGGTCAAGCTTTTGTTTCAGAATATAATCACCCCATGCAGAATCTCTTTCGAAAACAGATCGTCTTGCCGCAGGATCACGGCTCGTGGGTATTTATCCTCAGCCCACTGGTGGTAGGTCTATTTGCCGGTGGGACGTTTGGCCTGCCCAGCCTGGGCCTGTGCACCGCGGCCAAGGGCGCCTTCCTGTTGCGGCAGCCGCTGACCATGGCGGTCAAGGCCTATTCGGGGCGGCGACCGCGCACAGACCTGCCGGCGGCGCGCTTCTGGAAGACGGTCTACGGCGTCATTATTCTGCTGGCCCTGCTGGAACTGACGGCACACGGCTACGCCTACATCCTGTACCTGGCGATCCCCGGCATCCCCGTCTTTGCCTGGCACTTGTGGCTGGTCAGCAAGCGCGCCGAGAGACGCCAGGCTGGCGTGGAGATCCTGGCCACAGGGGTGCTATCGCTGGCCGCGCCAGCCGCCCTGTGGGTGGGACTGGGTCGCTATGATTCCAGCGGCTGGTGGCTGTGGCTGCTCACCTGGCTGCAGAGTTCGGGCAGCATCGTCTACGCTTATCTGCGGCTCGAGCAGCGGGGGCAGGCCCCGGGTCTGGCCGGAAGCGAAGCCTGGAAAATGGGACGGCGCGCCCTGGCTTACACATCCTTCAGCCTGGCCTTAACACTGGCGCTGGGATTCATCCACTGGCTGCCGCGCTGGGTCTTCCTGCCTTTCCTGGTGCAATGGGCCGAGACCCTGTGGGGCGTCGCGCACCCTGCTGCGGGATGGAAGCCGGTTGCTATCGGGATGCGCCAGTTGGTTGTCAGTACGTTGTGGACGATTTTGTTTGTCCTGACCTGGAGGTTGTGATGAGCGAACTCACCTGGGAACTGTTGGTTGAGGTTTACAGCCGCATGGAAGCCGAGATGCTGCAAAGCTACCTGGAGGCCGAAGGCGTGCCCGTGCAACTCTTTCAGGAGGCGGTGGGGCATACCATTTATCCTGTGACGATTGACGGGCTGGGGCGTGTACAGATCTTTGTGCCCAAGGAAAAGGGGACCGAAGCCAGGGAACTTCTGGAGGCCTACCAAACAGGCACCAACGAGCCGGTTGAACCGGATGACGCTGAAAATGAAGACGAGGAAGACGAATGAAGGATACAGTGATCCTGATCACGCGCGAAGGCATGGGGTCCGCGCCCGGTGCGCCGGGCTTGCCGCTCAAACTGCTGGAAAAATATTTCACCTTGCTGCTGCAAAACCATGAACTGCCGGCAGCGATCTGTTTTTACACCGACGGCGTCAAACTAACGACCCAAAATTCCCCTGTGCTAGGAGCCTTGAAAACACTGGAACAAAAGGGCGTGCGCCTGATCATCTGCTCGACCTGCCTGGAAACTTTCAAGTTGACCGACCAGGTGGGAGTGGGACTGGTGGGCGGGATGGGAGACATCCTGGAAGCGCAGATGAGGGCGGAAAAGGTTATCACGCTTTAACGAATGAAACCGGCCCACAAAGATCAACGCTTCACGCCGCGCCTGAGCCTGCTCCTGCCCATCGGGGCGCTCCTGGCCCTGGGCATTTTCATGGCCTCACGCGCCGGGGCCGCACCTGCCGCGCAAGCCCCGCAGGTGACGCCTACGCCGCTCTCGGAAGCCACCCCCGACCCTGCCGTGCGCTTGGCCCAACCGGTACCCATTCCCGGCGAGACCCAGCTCAACCGCGGGGCTTACAAATATTGGGGCGTGTGCATGGCCTGTCACGGCGACCGCGGCCAGGGACTGACCGACGAATGGCGCACGGTCTACGGCGAGGACAGCAACTGCTGGGGATCCGGCTGTCACGGCAAGGATCATCCGCCGCAGGGTTTCGAGATTCCCAAGACGTTGACCATCCCGGCCGTTGCCGGAGCGGGACGGTTGGGGCGCTTTGCCAATGCCCAGGAGCTTTACGATTTCATTCACGCCACCATGCCGTGGTGGAATCCCGGTTCCCTCAGTTCCTCGGATGCCTGGGCCGTAACCGCACAGATTTTGCGCATGAACGGCGTCATGCCGGAGGGCGTAACCCTGAACGAGACCAACGCTTCGGCCATCTCGGTGCATTATCTCTCCGCCCGCCCGGCCGATGACCAGACCGCCGCCTGGCTGCTGAGCATCGTACTGGGGCTGGCTGCCATTGGGTTCATTTACCAGTCCGCGCTGGAACGCAGGCAGATCACTGTAGGAGTTGCGAGTACGCCGCGTCGCCCAAACTTCTACCATCATTTGCATCCGCCCAGCATCCCGGCCCTGCAAGCGCGCTGGCGCTATACCCTGGGCGCGGGCGGGCTGGCGATCTTCCTATCGTTCATTCTGCTGGTCACCGGCCTGCTGGAGATGTTCTATTACTCGCCCACACCGGGCATGGCCGCCAAATCGGTGGAAGCCATCACGTATCTGATCCCCTTCGGCAGGCTGATCCGCGGATTGCACTTCTGGTCGGCGCAGGCGCTGGTGGTGGTGATGGGCATCCACCTGCTGCGCGTAGCGCTGACCGGCGCTTATGTCAAGCGCCGCCGCTCGAATTTCCTGATCGGCCTCGGCTTGATGGTCTTCATCCTCGCGCTGGATTTCACCGGCTACCTGCTGCGCTGGGACGAAGGCATCCGCTGGGCGCTGGTGATCGGCACCAACTTATTGAAGACCATCCCGGCCATTGGCGAGGGCGTCTATCGCTTCGTGGTCGGCGGCCCGGAGCCGAGCGCCAGTTCCCTGGTGCGCTTCTACACCTGGCATGTTTTTGCCCTGACGCTCGGCTTCATCATTCTGGGCGCCTGGCACATCTTCCGCATCCGCCGTGATGGCGGGATTGCAGTCCCGCCGCCAGCCGAAAGGAACGAACCGGCGCGCATCAGCCGCTTCGAACTGGCGGACCGCGAAGTGATTGCCATGCTGGTGGCGGGCATCCTCTTGTTGATCGTGGTGATCCTGATCCCCGCGCCCATCGGCGCACCCATCCTGGATATGGCCAGCGAGGTCAAGGACGCGCGTGCCCCGTGGTTCTTCCTGTGGGTGCAGCAAATGCTCAAGCTGGGCGATCCCTTCGTGTGGGGCGTCCTGGCGCCAAGCCTGATGCTGCTGGTACTGGCGCTCATTCCTTATGTGTTCCCTGCCCCCTCCGAATCCAACCTGGGACGCTGGCTGCCGCGCGGCGGCAGGTTGGCGCAGACCGTTGTGATCTGTATCGGCATCGCCGTGATCGCCCTGACGATCCTATTCGTTCTTTCCAACCTACTGTTATGAAATATCTTTCCCGTCGCGATTCCCTGCGCCTGGCAGTCAACGGACTACTCTCCCTGGCCGGATTGCTCGGCCTGGGCGGGCTGGTACGTTATTTCAGCTACCAGGCTGATCCCGATCCCCAGACCGACTTCGACCTGGGCCCCAGCAAGAATTATCCGCTCAGTTCCAAGACTGTCATCAATTACATTCCCGCCATTGTCTTCCATGATAGAAATGGATACTGGGCCTTGAGCCTGGTATGTACCCACTTGGGCTGCACAGTGGCAAGATCCGAAAACGATACCCTGACCTGTCCCTGTCACGGCTCGCGCTTCGACGAGAACGGGCAGGCCGTGCGCGGTCCGGCCACGCGTGCCCTGGCCCGCCTGCGCGTGGAGGAAACGCCGGACGGGAACTTGCATTTGTATACGAAGTGAGGCTGTGGCGCGGGATGCCATCCCGCGTATTCTGGATGTAATAATATCCCACATCGTTTCGGCGGAATAACATTCCGCCCCACGCATCTAATTTTGCCAGGAGGAGCAAGCAATGGACTTTGATCTGAACGATGAACAACGTATGTGGCAGAAAGCCGTCCACGATTTCGTGGCGGCGGAGGTGCAGCCAAAGGCTCATGAGGTGGATGAGACCAGCGCCTTCAATTGGGAGGCTGTCCGCAAGGGAGGGCCTTTGGGATTGCTGGGACTGAACATCCCCGAAGAATACGGCGGCGCAAACGTGGACGCGGTCAGCGCGGCCATTGCCATCGAGGAACTCGGCTGGGGCTGCGGTTCCACGGCACTGGCCCTGGCGGCTCACAACGGACTCGGCACCGCGCCGTTGGTGTTGTTCGGCTCCGAGGCGCTCAAGAAGAAATGGCTGCCGCTGGTGGCCAGCGGCAAAAACAAATTAGGCTCGCTGGGCCTGACCGAACCCGGCGCAGGCTCAGACCTGCAGGGCATCCGCACCAAGGCGGTCAAGTCGGGGAATGAGTGGGTCATCAACGGCGAGAAGATGTGGACGACCAACGCCTCCATTGCTGAGTACATCATCACCTTCGTTCACACCGACAGCGGGAGCGGCTCCCGTTCCTTCAGCCAGATCCTGGTCCCAACCGATACCCCCGGCTTGAAGATCGGCCCGGCAGAAAAGAAGATGGGCTTGCATGGTTCCCCCACCCACGCGGTGTCCTACCAGGATGTGCGCGTTCCGCTCGAATACCTGGTTGGCGAGGAAGGCAAGGGCTTATACCAGACGCTGGCCACGCTGGATGGCGGGCGGATCGGCATTGGAGCGATTTCAGTCGGGCTGGCGCAGGCTGCCTACGAGACCGCCCTTGGCTACGCAAAGGAACGCCACGCCTTCGGGCAGTCCCTGGCCAGCTATGAAGCCATCCAATGGATGCTGGCAGACGCGGCCACCGAGATCGAAGCGGCGCGCACCCTGCTTTACAAGGCCGCCTGGCTTAAAGGACAGGGACGGCCATACACGAAGGAAGCCGCCATGGCCAAGATGTTCGCTACTGAAATGGCCGAACGCGTTTGCCGCAATGCCATCCAGGTGCATGGCGGGTATGGCTATAGCCGCGAGTATCCCGTCGAGCGCATGTACCGCGACGCGCGCCTGATGACCATTGGCGAAGGCACGAGCGAGATCCAAAGGCTGGTCATTGCCCGGAGTATTTTGCAGCAATAAACTCTGGTTGGTTCTGTCTTTGCGAGCGCACGTGGCGAAGCAATCCCCAAGCTTTATGCAGGTTGGGTTTTAGCCTGATAAATTTGATCGAGCGGGTTTGTAGCCCGCCCTATTTATGTACGATGACCCAGGCGCTTGAATCCTCCGCGAAGATATCCACCCTTGCCTGCGGGAACAATTCCTTGATTTGCTGAGGAGATAGGAAGTGACTGCGCATCAGCAACAGTTTCTCGGCCAGCGCGATCAATTTGACGCCAAAGGTACGGATGTCCGGCTCCTCGATCACGATCCGGCCGCCGGGCTTGAGCACGCGCCACAATTCATTCGCAGTTGTGGACTGGTGGGCCACGTGATGCAGCGCATCCACGATGATGATGCGTTCGAAGGAACCGTCCGGGAAAGGCAAGCGCTCGGAGGCGGCCGCGGCAGGCCGAAGTCCGGGAACGGAAGCGGCGAAGCGCAGCATCCCCAGGGACACGTCGGCTAGCATGATCCCATCCACGTGATCGCGCAGGGAACGGGATACGCGCCCCGTGCCGCCGCCTACATCCAGCAAGCGGCCCTGCGTAGGCAGGTCGGCCACACGCAGCAGGGTTTGCAGTCCACTGTATTCCCCGACGCGCGCGTAAATCGGGGCGATGAAATCAAAGTGATCGAAGGATGGCATGATGATTCTTCGAAAGGAGATCAGACGGTGATGAGGTCTTTGATGCGATCAAAGGTGGCCGGCCCAATGCCCGAGACGTTCATAATGTCTTCGATGGCCTGGAAGGGACCGTGCTCCGTGCGATAGTCAATGATCTTCTGGGCAGTGGTCGGGCCAATCCCCGGCAGGCTGTCCAGCTCCTCCAGCGTGGCTGTATTAATATTCAGCAGATCCGACACCGCGGGAGTGTTAGTGGCTGAAGGCGTAGCGGTTGGGGCAGCTGAACCATTACTGTATGGGATATCCAACTGCTGGCCGTCTTCGAGGCGGGCCGCCAGGTTGATGCCAGATACGTCCGCCTCGGTCAGGAGGCCGCCCGCGGCTGTGATGGCATCCTGCACGCGGCTGCCCTCGGCAAACTGATACAGTCCGGGCCGCGGCACCGCCCCGCTCACCTGCACCACGATCGGCGATTTGGTGGGCGCCGGCGCCAGGGTGACCGGCTTGCCAGACGGCGAACGGCTGATAAGGAACAAGGCGCCAGCAAGAATGAAGCCTGCCACAACCCCAATCAATACATTGAATATCGAGCGCATCTGCATACCTGAATTTTACTTCAACTTCATCACCAGCAGGCTTTCTCCTGACCTTGCGAGCGCATTCACCATCCCGGCCAAGCGTTGAATGCGCCGGAAGTAGCGCGGCATCTCGTTGGAGGTCAAGGCTTGAAAGCCAAACTTTTCGTAGAACGGGCCAAGCCGTGAACGGCACGTTAGATACAAAGGGCGCGGACTCCTGGCCAGCAAATGTTCGATCACGGCGCGCGCCACGCCCTGCTTTCGATAATCCGGCTGGACTGCGATGGAGGCCAGTTCGAGGACATCCGCCCCATGAGGCTTGAGCTGGCCACAGCCGATAACCTGTCCCTGCGGCGCGACTGCCACGATGAAGCGCTTCCAATCCAGACCTATGGGGTTGATCCTGACCAAATGGATCAGCTCCCGGATTGGGACCGAATCCGCCTCCACCGCCCGTCGCAGTTGGAACTCAGCCAATCACGCCTGCCGCCACCAGGATCGTGAAGGAGCCGACGAACCAGTGGATGAGGAAGGGATACAAAAAGGATTTTGTCCGATAGGCAACCCAACCAAAGACGAAGCCGCCGAAGATGGTGGACAGCGTCTCAACTTCGGGCTTGCTGAGGTGCGCCAGTGCAAAGGGGACAGCCTGTAGCCAGAGCGCCTGCGGGCCGAACTTGCGGGCATAGCCGAACAAGAGCCAGCCGCGGAAGATGAACTCCCAACCGAAGAGGTCTACAAAAGTGTTCCAGGGCAGACCGCCCACCTGCTTCTGGTAATAGGACTGCATGGCCCCGCCGCGCGCCACCAGCCACAAAACCGGGGCGATCAAAATGATGGCAATCAACGTGATGAGTATGCCCGCCTTCCAATCGCCGAGCGTGAAGCCGTATTCACGCGGGTTCTCACGAAAGATCACTATGATAAAGAAAAGCGGAATAAGGAGATACAGGATCGTCCTGTCCAAACCCTTATCCGGGGTCAGCCTGTGGTAATAGTCCACCATCAACAGCAGGGTGCTGGCGATGGTGATGGTAACCACCTTCCAGTCGAAGTGAAGTCTTTCGCCAAGCAGGGTCTTCATGGGCGGCTCCGATTCAATACGGGAAAAAGGTCTGGTTTCCGTGCGGACCGAGTAAGGCGGCAAATTTGGCCGCGTCGCTGGTGAACTGATATGTCCAGTTGAAGAGCAGCAGCAGGGCCACGAGGCAAGCCAGGGACAGGGCCAGCCGTCCGCCGCGCGAGGCGAGGGAACGCGTCCAAATGGCGGACAGGCCAAGGCTGGCTGGAGCGGCGACCATCGCGAACAACGGGATCAACACCAGGTGAAAGCGTTCCTCAGAGAGAATGAAAACGTGCGGGGTGAGATATCCAATAAAGAAAAGAAGAGCCAGAAGCGCCGTCGGACTGCGAGGCAGCGCCAGTGCGCCAAAAGCCGCCGAGAGTGAAAGGATGGCAAAGGGCAGGCCAAAGAACGCGGCCAGGGCCAGCAGCAGCGGAAGCGGCAGGTAGCCAAAGAAATTGCTGGAATAGAAGTACTCCAGCACACGCAGCTCCAGGCGAAAGAAATGACCCAGGCGGCTGAGGGCCAGCGGCAGGAAACGTCCCGGGTCCGCCTGGATGAAAGCCAGTGCTTTCTGTGTCCCAAGCCGGTCGCGCACGGCGTCATCCAGGATCGGCACCAGATCAAGCGACGGCCCGAAGGTAAATGTGCCCGTGCTTTGCGGGTGGTAACCGACATACAGGTTGTAGCCCAGCGAAGTCTCGATGCCCGTCAGGCGGCCATACAAAAGGGAGTTGCGCACGATCCAGGGCGCGATGGTGACCGCCAGCGCAACGGCCATCAATAGCGCACCGCGCTTTTGCTTGAGCGCAAACCAGGCCCACAGGACGGCCAGCCCCGCGCAAGGCAGGATCACGGAACGCGTCAGGGCGGCCAGCCCAAGCAGGAATCCCGAAAGCAAAAAATTGAGGGGGGTCGGGCGTTCGGCGGAAATCAGGAGGACGAGGAAAGAGGCCAGGACCAGCAGGAAGAAGAGATTTTCCGTGCCCAGGCCAAGCGGGAAGATGAGCAGCATCGGGTAGACAGCCACAGCCCAGGCTGCCAGGCGGGCGGCGCGTTCATTGCCAGCCAGCAAGCGCCGGGCCGCAAAATAGGTCAGCGGGGCCAACGGCGCGCCCAGCAGGATGGCCTGCGCCAGGCGGGCGGCGAAGAAACGCGAGAAGCCTGTGCCGCTGGCCGTATAGATCAAAGCCAGGAAGGCCGGGTACAGCGGAGCGCGGAAGGAGGTCGGCACGCCGCGCACCGGGTCGTAATTTACAGATGAAAGATCGAAATGAACGTAGGGTTCGAGTTGCGCCAGATCAGGTTGGGCATACCAGCGATAGCCATTGCCAGAGACCAGGCTGCGCGCCAGCATGTCATACTGGAACATGTCATCCAGGCCAATGCCCAATCCACGCGCCAACAGGACGGGGATCAGGCGCAGGATCAATGCGACCAGGAACACACGGGTGGCGAAGGCCCGAGGCGAGGACATTGCGCAGCAGTGTATCATAAAAGAAAGGCGTCGAGCAGGATCATATCCCGCTTGACGCGACAGGTTACTGGACTTTATCGGTAATTGGGAAAAACGTCCCGAAGGATGTCGCCGGGCGTCCAAATTACTTCAAACAAACCTTCGGGACGGTGCTTGCACATTATTTCCGATAATGTCTACTATCATTACAGTGCATGGCACATGTTTTGGCTAGGCGTGCTGGCGCATCTCGGCCTTCAAGGCTTCGATGCGGCGCGCCAGATAGGGTGAAAAGTAACCGTCATATCGCTCCCACAACTCGGGGCGTTTCCAGTCATTCCCTGATACGTGGCCGCGGCAATGTTCCGCGCCGCAATAACAGTCGAACTCGTCGTAAGGCGTGCCATCGCACATGGCGTAATCGAGGCTCAGTTCTTCACCTTCTTCGATGTCGCGCATGGACACCAGGCCAATTTGCCCAGTAAATCCGATATTCGGTTCGCAGGAATGGTTGAAACAATCGGAAGGTTCGAGCAGCGCCGGGGTCTCCAGGTAGAGGCCTTCCTCGATCTGCACAATGCGTTGAGTGAAGTCGCGCATGTTTGGATCCAGCTCGTCTTCCGCTACGATCTTTCCCCCCCATAAGGAGATCAACTCGCCCTTCTTAATGGGCTGGCGGGCAAAGACACCGCATCCGCCCTTTTCAACAAACGGCCCCGACTGACACTTCGGGCTAAGGTAGGAGTAATACTGTCCGGTCATTTTTTCCTTTCTTGGTTACGAGGGCGCATAGCCCAAATCATCCTCGGCATACGCGTCAATGCCGAAGAGTTCACAACTCGACACTTTGCCCGTCAACGCGACACGGGCATCGAAGCAGGACATGGAATGGGTGAGATGATGTTTCGATGTATCAACTAGAAACATAGGACCTCCGGGTGAAATTTCCAATTTACAGCAATCCCGCCGCCTCTCCAAGAATCAAAGGGAGGGCGGCGGTTGCCGGATACGATTGGCAAAGTTGGTTGAAGGCAGACACAAGCTCTTGCATTCAGGCTCGTGCGAAAAGTGAAATAGGTCTCTCCTAAAGGATATTAAACAGCGCAATTGTATCTTGAACTGCTGGAAAGTCAATCTGCAGGCAGGTGCGGATTCATGGAAGACGCGTCTCTCCAAACCGTCCCGCCCCGCTTCACGCGCCCCATAGGCTGTCCCCGTTATGGACGTGTCCCTCACGCTGTACCATCATCCCGCCAGGTCCACTGCGGCGCGGAATAGGTTATAGGTGGTCAGCATCTCCGCCGCGTTGAAAGAGACCCGTGTGCCATCCCGGCGCGCACCTGGGATAAGACAGGCGCGCTCGGCCTGCTCGGACTTAAAGAACTCGATGCGCAACTGCACGGGCGTATCCACCACGAACGGGTCGGGGGGTTCCCCCTGCTCCAGCCTCGATACCGCACGCGCCGTCGCCATATAGATCGCCTCCTGCGCCATCTGCGGCGAGAGACATTCAGCGGCGAAACGTCCCACCGCCTGCTTGACCACTGCCGTCTCCAGGTCGCCCAGCAATTCGACCACCTGCGCGCAG
>JAKANW010000658.1 GCA_021823555.1 Chloroflexota bacterium | reverse complement strand
CCAGCGCATCCGTGCCAAGAACTCGCTCGCGGCCTTTGCCCACCTCTCCACCAACATTCCCGGAATTATGACGCGCCTGCAAGCCGTGGCGGACTCGGCCCGCGGCCTGCCCTGTCCGCTAGTGGTGATGGACACCGCACCCGCCGCGGTCCTCGGCGCAACACTTGATCCGGTGGTGGCAAATCACAAGCAGAAGATCGTGGTCAACGTGGGCAATTTCCACACCATCGCCTTCCGTCTGGGAGAACGCGGCATCGAAGGCATCTTCGAGCACCACACCGGCGAGATCGATTTGGCAAAGTTGGAAAATTTGATCCGCAAGCTGGCAGATGGATCACTCAAACATGCGGACGTCTTCAACGACATGGGGCATGGCGCGCTGATGTACACTGATGAGAAATTCAAGTTCGGCAACAATGAATTTGATGTGGTAGTCACCGGCCCGCGTCGTTCCATCTTCAGCCAAGCATCCGTTCATACTTCATCCTTCCGCCATCATTCCTACTTTGCCGTTCCCTTCGGCGACATGATGATCGCGGGTTGCTTCGGCCTGCTGGCTGCCGCGGGGGAGATTCTGCCTGAATTGGCCGAACCCATTCGAACGTCGATGCGAGGCGGGCGGGGCGTCGCGCCGTGGGACGCGGGCGGGTAAATCCCGCGTTTTCGTCGGTGTACGGTCATCCCCGACAGGTGAGAATCATCACCTATCTTGTACCTGTCAACCGGAATATAATTTTGTCCCTGCCGCTGGAGAAATCCGCCCGACAAAAGCATCAACCCATGAATCGAACCTTTCGCATCATCAAACTGATCTTTCTTGTTCTGGCCGTTCTGACCATCCTAGCCATTCCCGTTGTGGGATTGGTCTCGACCGCAATCAACTATCACGGCATTTGCCACGGTTTTACCGACAGTCAAGTGCCATGCGCCTGGTGGCAGTTTGCCGGGTATGAAATGTTCTGGTCGTCGTTCATTTTGATACCGCTGTTGTTCGTAATGTCGATTGTCTGGCTGGGTATGTCCCTCATACAATTTGTAGCATCAATGAAAACACGCAAGAATTCAACAGAGATGAACGAGGATAAACAGGATAGTTAACTGTTCGAAACATGTTTTGCGTTCATCCAGTCAAACCACGTTTATCTCTGTTTACCACCGGTAGAACCCAAGGTGCGTTCTGACTCAATAACTGATGTTACGCACCCTCATCCCCAGCCCTTCCCCCGAAAGGGGAAGAGAGTCCCTTCTCCCTTCGGGAGAGGGTTCGGGTGAGGGAAAATACGAGCTTTCGAGCAAAAGTGCGTAACATCAGTCAATAACAACTAACAGGAGACTTTCAATACATGTGCGGTATCTTTGGATACATCACCAACAAAGAAGAAGCGCTCGGCCCAATCTTGATCGAAGCGGCCAAGCGGTTGACCTATCGCGGCTACGACTCGGTCGGCGCGGCGACGTTGAACAACGGCAAAATTGACTTGCGCAAAGACGTGGGAAAAGTGGAAGTCGTTTCGGAAAAGTACCACTTCGCTGAAATGCGCGGGCAACGCGGCATCACGCAGTTGCGCTGGGCCACGTTCGGCGAACCGTCGCAGGTGAACAGCCAGCCGCACCTCGACTCGGACGGTGACATGGTCGGCGCGCACAACGGCAACGTGGTCAACAACGTGGAATTGCGCCAGCAGTTCATCGCCGAGGGTATGACCGTCCGCTCGCAGAATGACGGCGAAACCTGCGTCCACGCGGTGGAGCGTTACATCAACCGCGGCTACGAGTTCATCGATGCCATCCGCCCGGCGTACGCCGGCCTCGAAGGCGACTACGCCTTCGTCATCGGGCGCGCCAACGACGACAAACTCTACGCCTTCAAAAAAGGCTCCGGCATGATGGTCGGCATCGGCGAAGGCTTCACCTGCGTCTCGTCGGACTTACCGTCGATCCTGCCGCTGACCCGCAACGTGATTCGCCCGCAGGATGGCGAGATCGTCACATTGTGGGCTGACCGGGTCGAGGTGCGCTCCGTCAAAGATGGGAAATTGATCGAGCGCAAAGCGGAGGTCGTCACCGAGAGCATGGACGCGGTCCAAAAAAGCGGCTACGCTCACTTCATGCTCAAGGAGATTCACGAGCAGGCGCAGGTGGCGCGCGAACTGCTCCATTTGCTGGACGGCAGCCCTGAGGTCCAGCCTTTGATCGAAAAGATCAAGAATGCGCGTCACCTATATTTCATCGGCTGCGGCACGAGCTATCACGCCGCGTCGGTCGGCGCGGTCTACTTTGCCCAACTGGCAGGTCATGCCGCCATTCCGGTGCTGGCTCCGCAGTTCATCGCGCAATACGCGCCGGCGGTCAATCACGATGACGTAGGAATTTTTGTCAGCCAATCGGGCGAGACCAAAGACGTGCTCAACGCGTTGGAAGCCGCGGAGAAGCGCGGCATGGCCTGCTTTGGATTGGCGAACGTGGTCGGCTCGACTCTAACCAAGGCGACCTCGTTCTGCCTCCCCCTATGTTGCGGCTACGAAATCAGCGTTCCCGCCACCAAGACGTTTACCAACCAAGTCGTGACCTTCCTGTACCTGGCCTATCGACTCGCCGGCCGCGACACGCGTGACTTGGGCCGGGTTCCCGACCTGATGGACCAAACCCTCGACATGGTCGCGCCGCAGATCGAAGCCATCGCCAAGGATATCAACCCGTGGAACGACATGTACTGCCTCGGCTACGGTGCGACCTTCCCCATCGCGCTCGAAGGCGCATTGAAATTGAAGGAAATCACCTACGCCCATTGCGAAGGCATGCTCTCCACCGAGTTCAAGCACGGACCACTCTCCGCCGTGAGCAAGGGCTTCCCGATCATTTTCGTGGCGGGACCGGAGGATGTGCCGCTCATCATCAGCGGCATCAACGAGGTCAAAGTGCGCGGCGCACGGACGATCACCATCGCCGAGGACGACTCCCGTCTGCGCTCCAACGGCGATGATTTGGTGGTCATCCCCAAATCCGACCCGCAGATTGCCGCACTGTTGGGAGTCCTGCCACTGCAATTGCTGTCGTACCACATGTCCGTAATGCGCGGCTTCGATCCGGATTTCCCGAGGAATTTGTCGAAGACGCT
>JAKANW010000657.1 GCA_021823555.1 Chloroflexota bacterium | reverse complement strand
TGCCAGTGAGATCGCAGAATCTCCAACCTTTGCCTTGAACGAGGAAGCCCGCCTGTTGAAGGAACGCGGTGAGGCTGTGATCAACCTCGGCATCGGCGAGCCGAAGAACAAGACGCCTATTGCGGCCATTCTGTCCTCCGGCGCAAAATTGACCAGCGGAGAGGTGAAGTACACCCCGCCCGACGGCCTGCCCTCCATGAAGAAGGCAGTCATTCGCTATACCGAAGAGAGCTACGACCGCCTGGTCGCGCCGGAGAATGTAATTATCACCAACGGCGCGAAACAGTCGCTGTTCAATATTTTCTATTCGATTCTGAATCCGCAGGACGAGGTGATCGTCATCGCGCCGTATTGGGTCTCGTATTGCGAGATGATCAAGATGTGCCTGGGCGTGCCGGTGATCGTCACCCCCGAAGACGGAACCTTCATCCCGCGCTTCGAGGATATCGAACGGGCTGTCACTTCCTCCACGCGCGCCATCATCGTCAACAGCCCGAACAATCCTTCCGGCGCGATCTATCCGCCCGAACTGCTCGATAAGATCGTGGACATGTGCGAGCGCAAGGGCATTTACATGATTTGTGACGACATTTATCACAAACTGACCTTCGACCGCAACGTGGCCAAACCGGCCTGGTCGTTTACCAAAAAGGACGTGGAAAATTCGCACGTCATCGTGGTCAACGGCGTGGCGAAACTGTACGGCATGACCGGGTTCCGCATCGGCTGGGTGGTTGGTCCGCGCGATCTGGTCAAGGTGATGGGCAACGTGCTGGCGCAAACCACTTCGTGCGTCTCGCCGATCGCACAGGCCGCCGCGGAAGGCGCGTTGAACGGCTTGCAGTCGGTGGTCGAGGCGCTTCGTCTCCAAATTCAAAACAACCGCGACGTGTTATTGCAGGAGATGAAATCCTTCAACGGCGCGCGGCTTATCCCTCCGCAAGGGACGTTCTACGCGCTGCCCGATCTGCGCGCTTTCAGCAACAACTCAGTGGAACTGTCCCGCTTCCTGTTGAAGAAGGCGCTGGTTGTCACCGTACCTGGCAAGGAATTTGGTATGGAGGGCTACCTGCGAATCTCCTTCGCTGGTTCGGTCAAGGATGTGACCGAAGGCATGGAACGCATCCGCTGGGCGCTCGATCCGACCTCGCCCAATGAAATTTATATTGGCGATAAGAAGATGATTCGGGATTGGATGTAACCTAACCCCCAGCCCTTTCCCTGAAAAGGAAGGGGAGAGGAAACTCTATGAACAACTTACTCAATATCAAAACTCCAGCAGAAGCAATTGCTCAAACCCGCAAAGCGGATTACAACCTGTCCCAACAGGGCATGGGAAATTTCCGTTTGGCGTATTGGAACCTCGCCACCGAGGCGCTCTACGAAGAGGCTGTTTTCCGCGGCGAAGGCGCGACCGTGCTCGGCGGTCCGTTCGTGGCGAACACGGGCAAGCACACCGCCCGCAGCGCCAATGACAAATTTATCGTCCGCGAGACCGACTCGGAGGGCAACGTCTGGTGGGGGCAGTACAACCGCCCGATGGACGCGGACAAGTTCGAAGTCCTGTATGACCGCCTGTTGGGTTTCATGCAGGGACGCGATGTCTTCGTCCAGGATCTCTACGCCGGGGCGGACGAAAACTATCGCCTGCCGGTGCGCATCGTGACCGAACTGGCCTGGCACAGTCATTTCGTCCGCAACATGTTCATCCAGCCGGGTTCGCTGGAGGAATACAAACGCTTCGTCCCGGACTTTACGATTGTTGCCATGCCCGGGTTCAAAGCCGCCTCCACGGTGGACAGCACCAACGGCGAGACTTTTATCTGCCTGTCGTTCGCCAAGAAACTTGCCATCATCGGCAACACAGCCTACGCGGGCGAGATCAAGAAATCGGTCTTCACCATTTTGAATTACCTCCTGCCGCTGGAAGGCGTGCTCTCGATGCATTGCTCTGCCAACGTCAACCCGAGCGATCCGAACGATGTTGCTCTGTTCTTCGGTCTGAGCGGCACCGGCAAAACGACACTTTCCGCCGATCCGACGCGTCGACTCATTGGCGATGACGAACATGGCTGGAGCGACGACGGTGTGTTCAACTTTGAGAATGGCTGCTACGCCAAAGTGATCGGCCTTTCTGAATCTGCTGAGCCGGAAATTTACGCCACCACCAAACGCTTCGGGACCGTGCTGGAGAATGTGGTCTTTGACCCGATCACGCGCATGATTGACCCCGACGACGACACGCTCACTGAGAACACGCGCGCCTCATATCCGCTCGATTTCATTGCCAACGCCGTGCCTGAGAAAAAGGCCGGACATCCGAAGAACGTCATCCTGCTGACCTGCGACGCCAGCGGCGTCATGCCCCCCATCGCGCGGCTGACTCCGAATCAGGCGTTGTACCAATTTATTTCCGGTTACACCTCGAAAATCGGCGGGACTGAAGTGGGTCTGCGTGATGAACCGGAGATCACCTTCAGCGCCTGCTTCGGCGGTCCGTTCATGGTGCATCATCCCTACAAATACGCCGAACTGCTCAAACGCAAGATCGAACGCTACGGCGTCACTTGCTGGCTGGTCAACACCGGCTGGGTGGGCGGACCGTACGGTGTGGGCAAGCGCATCAGTATTCGGCACACGCGCGCCCTGCTCAATGCCGCGCTGACCGGCAAACTGGCGAACGTGCAATATTACAAAGACCCGATCTTCGGCTTCGAAGTCCCCAAGACCTGCCCCGATGTGCCGGACTCTGTGCTTGAGCCGTGGTCTTCCTGGCCCAGCCGCGCCGACTATGACAAGCGTTATAAAGATTTGGCGCTGCGCTTTATCCGCAACTTCGCCAAATTCACCGAAGGCACTCCGCAGGAAGTGATCGACGCGGGACCGAAAGTCTAGTGCTCAGGTATGCCTGCGGCCACATGTCAGGCAGTGAAAAGTAATCAAGTGGGGCAAGCCGAGAGGTTTGCCCCATATTGATTCCTAATCAGGATGAAACACATATCTGGACGCGGACCGCACTGCAAACGTAATAAGATCTGTAAACGATGGCAACGAATCCGCCTTGTCTGTAATTCTGTGATTAAAGAAATGTCATAGCAGGCCGCGAAGATTAATCACTG
>JAKANW010000656.1 GCA_021823555.1 Chloroflexota bacterium | reverse complement strand
GGTAGTGTTCGCCGCCACGCCGGATTCCAGCACGTGACGCAGCGTCAGAATCTTTCCTTGCGCAGAATAAGTGTATCCAGGGAAGATGTAGCCGCCTATGCCCGGGGCGTCTGCATACACAAATTGATAACGACGGATGATCTTTTCAAAGACGCCGTCGCCGTTCGCATCCTGTTTCACGTCCAGGTAAGCCAGGCGGCTGCGCTCGTATAAGTGCATCGCCGCGTCGCTATCCCATTCTACAGGATAGTCCGTGCGCGCACTGGTCAGGAAGACGATCTGGTAGCGGTTGTTGGGATAGGTGATCGTCGCCGGGTAGACGGCAATATCGGTGGGGTATGAGGTCGTCACGCACTGACCTGTGTAGCTGTGATATTCCTCCGCTTGCATGTTCTTGGTTTCTTTGGTGTAAGTGTAGGTCAATTGCTTGCCATAGATGTTCTGCACGCTGGTCAGCATCCACTTGTAGGTCAGATATCCCACTCCGCCCTGGTAAGAGCTGTTGCAGCCGGGCAGCGGGTAAGCCATGCGCGCCGTATACGCAAAAGTATAAATGTTGCCGGTCTTGTCCCACACCGTCCAAACGTTGTTGGCGGTATCGAAGGTGATGCGCCAGAAGTTCTCGTCTGCAGAACGATAGAAATAGTTGGCGTCCTGCACAATACGCGCGCTGGTTCCGCCTACGTTCAACAGGAAGGTGTCGTCGCCTGTATAGTCCGAAGTGCCATGCGAATCCCTCTCGATGGAGCCGGTTTCCAGTGACCAGCCCATGCCCACCCACGAAGCCTGGGTATAGGTCATGGCCTGGTCCACCACCTGGCTGTTATAGCTCAGGGTCAGGTTGGGCTGCAACCCGCCAGGTCCTGGCGGGACTTCAATCGGCATGGAATAGGTGGCCGCGCCGGTGAACTGCGCCACCTGGAAGGCGTCAATGGTCGGGGTATGCGAGGCCTGCCAGTTGTTCACTCCCACATCAAAGACTGTGAAATGGGTGGTCAGCCCGCTCACCGTTTTGGTCTGCGGGTCATAGCTGGAGGGCAGGGCCTCCCAGCCCTTAAGGTCGGGGTTGTACCAGTATAAATACACATCGTTCTCGCGCCCCTGGGGAACTTGCAGCGTATCGGCCTTCACATCAATCTCGACTTCGCCGGAGAATTGGTTAACATCTTTGTTGGAGGCTTGGCCGCGCGCTTTCAATTCGAACGGATGTCCGCTCAACGAATAGGCGGGCATGGAAGAACGCTCCGGGCTGCCCATCCTCACCAGCACCTTTTCCGGCACGGCATCCTTTGGGAAGTGCACCTTGAGCTTGCCATCTCCTGATTGGACATCTCCCCCGACTGTGTCCAGCGAGTATTGCTCCTGGGTTGGCAGGTCCAGTTCGGCGGAGGCCAACTGGGTCTTACCGTCCAGCAGCACAACCTGCAGCAGGAAATCATCCACCGCCACATCCTGCGCCTGGATAAGGATTTGGCCTTGTTTGTTTTTCACCGGTATGCTGAGAACCCCCGTGTTTTCATCGAAGGTTCCATCCTTTACCGTTTGGGGCGTCACTCCCTGGGGAAAGATGATCTGCAGGGTAAGCGCTTGTTTGTAATTCTCGATCCCCTCCACTGCCCATTTCACTTGTGTTTTGTCGTTGGGCAGCAAATACTCCGGTGAAGCCTCCAGATGGATGCGGATCGCCGGTTCCTGCGTGGAGGCAGGGGTAACGGTAGCCGTGCTGGAAGGCGCGGGCGTCTGGGTGATCGCGACAGTCGGCATTGTAGTCGAGGTCTCACTTGCCGGCGGGGTAAAGGTTGCCGAAGGAGGCGGTGGCGTTTCCGAAGACACTTGGGTGGCGCTAGGCGTAACAGTTTCCGCAGGCGTCTCGGTGCCCGTGGCGGTTTCGCTGGGCGCGCTCGTTTCGGTCATGGTGGGCGTGTCGGTGACTGTATCGGTCGCCGCCGGGGTATCGGTGATCGTATCGGTTGGAACAGCACTGTCGGTTGCCGCAGGTGTCAGCGTGGTGGTTCCTGCCGGCGTCCCCGTCAGCGTAGGCGTGTGTGCTTCCTGGAATAACGGAGCCTTGGGCGCGCCGAATTGGCTAAGCAGCAGGCTGGCTAACATCAGAAGGTTGAACAGCGTTTTCATGGGCAACGTACCCCTTTCCGTGTTGTCTTATGTTTTTTCGCTGTGGGGTGTTCCTTGCATTTCCCCCACTGGGATTACGAGTGCAGTGTAGCATATTCACTTGGCCCATCCCTAGTGACAAATGTCATGTCAAATTCCGTACCCGTACAAAAGTACCAGCCTGCCCGGTGGTATAATCTCGCCGCCCCATGAGCCTGCTCCCTGTCGCCGAAGCGCGCCAGCGCCTTCTTTCCCACTTCCAACCTCTCCCGGCCGAAAACCTGTCCCTGGCCGAATGCGCCGGGCGCGTGTTGGCAGAAGATATCGCCGCGGCCACTGACCTTCCCCTTTTCGATAACTCATCCATGGACGGATTCGCAGTCCGGGCCGCGGACCTGGTGAACGCCGCGCCCGCTTCCCCCCGGCCCCTGCGCGTGGTCGCCGATATCCCGGCCGGTTCCCAGCCGACGATTTCCCTCGCTCCCGGCCAGGCTGCCCGCATTATGACCGGTGCACCGCTGCCGGAAGGGGCGGACGCGGTCATCCCCGTGGAAGACACCGATTTTCAGAACCGCGCAGCCGGCCTGCCCGCGCCGCAGGAAGTGCGAGCGATGAAACCGGTCAAAGTCGGCCAGAACGTGCGCCCGCGCGGCATGGATTTGCACGCCGGGGAGGTTGTCCTGCGCGCCGGGCGTCGGCTCAGGCCACAGGACCTGGGCTTGTTGGCCATGCTTGGCCAGGCGAACGTGCCTGTCTATCGCCAGCCGCGCGTGGCCCTGTTCTCCAGCGGCGATGAACTATTGCCCGTGGACGCGCCGCTCGCAGCCGGGAAAATTCACGACGCGAACTCCTACAGCCTGGCTGCCCTTGTAGAAGAAGCGGGCGCGCAGGTTTTGCGTCTCGGTGTGGCCGCTGACCGCCGCCAGGCAGTGGAAGATCTATTAGAGGAGGCTGTACGCCAACAGGCGGATTTGATCCTCTCCTCGGCCGGCGTCAGTGTGGGCGCGTT
>JAKANW010000655.1 GCA_021823555.1 Chloroflexota bacterium | reverse complement strand
GTGGGGGGCCACCCTCTCAGGTCCCCTACCCGTCGTCGCCTTGGTGGGCCGTTACCTCACCAACTAGCTGATGGGACGCAGGTCCCTCCCAAAGCGGATTACTCCTTTAGTCATCAGCTTCTAAACCCGAAGACCACATGCGGTATTAGCAGTCCTTTCGAACTGTTATCCCACACTTTGGGGCAGGTCACCAACGCGTTACTCACCCGTTCGCCACTAGGATACTTCCGTATTGCTACAAAAGCACCTCGTTCGACTTGCATGTATTAGGCACGCCGCCAGCGTTCATCCTGAGCCAGGATCAAACTCTCCGCAATAAAACACTCTTTCGAGTGGGAAATACGGAGTTTTCACTGGAATTAACAGAGCTTGTTTGTTGCTTCCTATCACTCTTCAGTTGTTAAGGTGCTTGCCAATCGAGCGGGCGGTATTCTACCCGCTCCATAACCGCTTGTCAAGATTTTTACAGACAAAAACACCGATGCTCTTCCTTCCGCATCGGCTCGTCAGACTGCAAAACCTTCTGGCTTGTGTCTCTGACGTGAGACGGTTACTCAGTTGTCAATGATCTGTCTGGAAGACGAGATCAGGTGTGAATGTACTGGCGAATGATGATTATATGCTTTTCGTTTACTTTGTCAAGAGGAAAAGGACATTTGTTTGATAATCCAACCTTAAAAAATCGCATCATGCCCGACCCGGTAGCTGCCCCCGTTTAATTCATCTCCTGCCTTCCTGATAGCGCCCTCAACAACGTATTCTGGTCGGCATATTCCAGGTCGCCGCCCACAGGCAAACCGCGCGCCAGACGCGTGACTTTGACGCCCATCGGCTCCAGGCGTTGACGCAGGTACAGTGCAGTGGCATCACCCTCCATACTGGGATTGGTGGCCAAGATGGCTTCGCTGACTCCGCCCCGTCCCACCCGTTCGAGCAGTTGCTTGATCTTGAGATCATCGGGACCGATGCCCTCGATGGGAGATAAGACGCCCTGCAAGACATGATATTTACCCTGATAACCAGCCGTGCGCTCCAACGCCAGCACATCCAGCGCTTCCTCGACCACACAAATGATGCTGCTATCGCGGTTTTGCGACTCGCAGATCTCGCAACGTTCACGGCCTGCCTCCATGATGTTGAAACATTCCTGGCAAAGCGCGGTATTGGCTTTGAGATTCGCCAGCGCAGTTGAAAGATCTTGCGCAACATCATCGGAGGCGCGCAAGAGGAAGAACGCCAACCGCGAAGCAGACTTGGGTCCAATACCTGGCAGACGCTCAAGGGCCGTAATAAGCGATTGAATAGACTCAGGGAGTATCATCTTACCGCTGGATGCCACTCGCGTTTCATGTTTCGCCGCATTTTATCGGTATACGCCTCATGCAAATCAACCTCGAGGTAATTAGCCAGCTTTACAACATAAGCCAGGCAATCTGCAAGTTCTTCGCCAATATGGGCCTTGGCCTCGGCTTTTTCGGACAGACCTTGTGCTTTACGGAGTTTTCTTATCGCAGAGACCAATTCGCCAATCTCGCCGGAAAGATAAGCAATATTTCTGAAGACATCCTGGTCAAACTGCTTTTCTTTATCCAATTCGCGATGAAAGGATTGCAGATCCTGTATTCCCAAACAATCCTTAGAAAGTAAATCCGCCATTTCTAGAGCGGCAACCCGCCAGCCAGCGGACCCATCCTCTGGGCAGCTAGTTCGCGCGACTGATCGAGAGCCATGTTGACCGCAGACAAGACCAAGTCTTGCAACATTTCGGCATCCGCATCCTTGAGCAGTTCGGGATCAATGACGACTTCACGGCATTTCTGGTCGCCCGTCATCGTGACCTTGATCGCACCGCCGCCTGCCGTGGCAGTGACAGTCTCTTCGGCCAGTTTGGCCTGGGTTTCTTCCATCTGCTTTTGCAGGCGCTGAAGCTGCTGCATCATGCCGCCCTGCCCGCCCATCGCGGGGCCTTTGTTGAATCCTTTTGCCATAATATCTCCTGTAAAATTTTATCGCGCTGAATGGAGCAAGAATAACGAGCGAAGTCGAAACGCCGAGTAATATGCCCTTCGACTTAGGGCAAGTTTATTCCTGCACATCCACGATCTCGCCGCCATGCTGAATGGCCGTGGCAACCATACCATCCTGCGGCACATCGGACGGGATTTTACCCCTGGCGTTGGTCACGGCGCAATGGATGGTCAGGGACACACCCAGCATATCCACAATGGCTTTTTGGGCAGCCTCGATCTGGTCGGGCTTGTTCATCTTCTCGACGAGCACATCGCTGGCAAAGCCCAGAATCAAGGTCTTGCCCTGCACGTCAATCATTTTGACCGAGTTCAACAGCGCACCCACATTTGCCTGCGACTTGGGTAGCGAGGCAATGATCTGCTTCCAGGCTTTGATGACCTCCCCGGCGCTGATGACAGGCGCCTCGACTTTGCTTCCTTCGGTCGCTCCGCTCGGCGCGAGAGATGCTTCCTTGGCGGCAGCAGGCTGAGGCTTGGTCCGACGCGGCGCTTCGGCAGGTTGAACGGGAGCAGCTACGGGTTCCATCATCTCCGCCAGCGCCAGTTCCAAACTCAGGGACGGCTGCCAGCCGCCGCGCAGGTCCGTCGCGGCGTTGTTGAAGGCTTTCATCATGCGCAGGATATCGGCGGTGGTGAAGGCTTGGGCATGCGCATCCATTTGCTTTTTGACCTCGGAAGTGGCTTCGACCTGGTCGCCGTTGCCCATTTGAATGAGCATCAGTCCGCGCAGGTATTCGACGATCTGACGGGCCAGCGAACGCGGGTCGGCGCCGGAGTCGAGGGCCTTGTGAATTGCCTCGAGGCCGCGCGCAGGTTCGAGGTCCAGGATGGAGGCGGTCACATCTAGCACGGTTTGACTGGTGGCCGTGCCCAGCACAGCCTGCGCGAGGGCCAGGGTGATCTGGTCGCCCGTCGAAGCGAGTTGATCGAGCAGGGACTGGGCGTCGCGCATCCCGCCCGCGGACTGGCGGGCGATGAGCGTGAGGGCTTCGTCGTCAGCCTTGAGATTTTCGGCGGCGACGATGTGTTTGAGGTTGGCGACGATCTCGTCCACAGGCACGCGGCGGAACTCATGGCGCTGACAACGCGAG
>JAKANW010000654.1 GCA_021823555.1 Chloroflexota bacterium | reverse complement strand
CGCATTAGGCTTGACCTCGAGCGGGTCGGCCTCGCCCGTTTCCCCGTCGGAATCGGAGGCGACCACGAATTTCACGCTGACGGCAGAGTTGGTGATCCCCGCCAGCAGGCGGTTGACCGTCACTGCGAGGCGCGATTCGAGCCAGTCGCGGGCGTAGGCATTGCGCACGGAAACGGTCAACACCCCATTATCGTGAGAAACGGGGCGGCTGTCACGAACCCACGTGTCGAACGAGGCGCGCGGCATCTCCATTTGTAGTTGGCCCAGGACCGATTGCCAGGTCATGTCGGCGTTCATAAGCGCTCCGAATAAGATGGATAGGGTACATTGAACTAACCCGCCTCGACCTGCGGCTTAGTTGGAATAAAAATTGTTCTGTTGTGAAACAAATATCAGTTGGGTCTTTGGATGCGTAGAGACTCACATCCATCATCTCAGCGTGGTCCCATTCTAGCAGAGAACCTTGTGAATGAACAACACTATCACCCTACGCAAGTTTAAAATAATCCGCTTTTTTAAGACATCGCAATGTTAAAGAAGCATCCGACGATTCGCCCGCGATTCGCTCAGGGAGTAGAACAACCGTTTCAGCCAAAGGCACGTATGAGGCGCAGTCATACCCCCATATATGGGGAGAAAGGGCGGTTTTGGCCGTATATCCGTATTTTTTTGTTAAAGAATCGTTCAATGGTTTGAAGGAGGCGCGCGCGCGAATGATTCACCGGTTCCAGCGACTCAAATGTTAAAGAATGAAGGCTGGCTGCAATATTTCATTCCTTGACGCGCGGCACCCACACAAGCACCGTGGTTCCCTCTTCCGGCGTGGATGAAATGTCCACTTCGCCGCCCACGGCGCGGGCGCGTGTCTGCATGTTGGCGAGTCCGTGGCCGATGGATTTGCTTATTTTCGAGGGATCGAAGCCGCGGCCATTGTCGCGCACTTCCATGAGCACGCGTTCGTCGGTGTTCCAGAGGTTCACAGTGACGCGTTTCGCCCCGGCGTGCTTGGCCGCATTGGCCAGGGCCTCCTGACAGATGTGAAATAGGGCAAGGGAATGTGTTTGCGGGAGGTTATCCAGATCGGCCTTCGACCCGCTGACCGTGATGGATGCAAGAGTATTGGCGCGAAATTCCGCGGCGAGGCGTTTGATTCCAGCCAGCAACCCGTCATTCTTGTCCATTTGACGCGGGCTGAGGTCGAGGATGTAAGCGCGAATGTCGCGAATCACCTTGTTCAAGCCCTCGGTCACCTGCTTGATGCGATTTTTTGCGAGCGCCGGGTCTTCATCCACGAAGTGCATGACATTTTCCATCGCCAACCCCACGCCATAAATGGATTGGATGATGCCGTCGTGCAGGTCCATGCCGATGCGCTCGCGTTCCTCGAGCACCGCCAGACGGCGGACATTCGAGTGCAAGCGCGCGTTTTCAATGGCAAGACCCGCCCAATTCCCCACCGCAGAGAGTAGTTGAATATCGCGCGTATCGAACGGGGCCTGCCGGCGCGTGGCTACGTTCAACACACCGACCAGATTTCCCGAGGATTTTAAAGGGAAACATGCAATCTGATTGAAGCCCGCCTTTACGACCGCATCCCGCAAAAAACGCACATCCGCGGCAAGGTCCGTGCTGACCAGCGGATTCCCGCTCTGCGCGACGAGGCCGGGGAACCCCTCCCCCACGCGGAAGCGGCTGCGGTTCCAGAAGGCTTCGGCGGCCTGCCCGCGATGCAGGACCATGCGCAAGGTCTGCTTGTCCTCTTCGAGCAGGAAAATCTCGCCCGATTCCATTTTCATGTAGCTCATCACCAGCGCAAGGGTTTTGTTGAGGATCTCGTCGAGTTCGAGCGAGGAGGTCAAGGTGGAGGCGATTTCGTTCAGCAAGGTCGCGTCTTCACTGCGGCGGGTGAGGGCCGCGTCGCGTTCCTTGAGATGCTCATAGAGACGCGCGTTCTGAATGGCGGTGGCGGCGTACGCGGCCAGCATTTGGATGATGCGTTCATCATCCTGCGTGAATTGGCTTTTGCCGATTTTTTCGGTGAGGTAGATCTGACCCAACTGGAGATCCGCCGCGCGGATGGGAACCCCCAGGAACGAGCGCATCTTCGGATGGTGGGCGGGAAAGCCCTCGCTGCGTGGATCCCGCGTCAGGTCCGCGAGGCGAATCGGCTCCTCGGCATCCATCAACGCGCCGATCAAGCCATGTCCAACCGGCGGATGGGGAATCAGTTTGATTTCTTCATCCGTCATCCCGACCGGAATAAAGTGCCTGAGTTTCCCCTCGTCATCCAGCACGCCCACCGCGGCATAACGCGCATTGGATTGCTCACACGCCACCGTGGCAATTCGTTTCAACAACGTCTCCAGGGACACATCCTTCACAAGTTCGAGGCTGGCCTGATGCAAAGCGATGAGTCGTTCCTGTAGTTCCTCGCGAGTTAAAAGCATTGCATTTCCTCTATTCAGGCCATTATATCCACAAAATGAAGCCTGATAGAATTTGGCAGGAAGGCGCAATAGAATAACACCGGCAAGGAACGAAAAATGACAACCTCCCGAATCGCTGGATTCTACAACCTGACTCTCGACGCGCGCCGCGCCAAACTGACCGAAAACTCGCCTCTGACCCCGCCCGATCTGGCCGCGTGGACCTCGGGCGGACTCTCCCCCGAGGCCGCCGATCCCATGATCGAGAACGTGATCGGCCTGCACGCGCTCCCTCTTGGAATCGGACTCAACTTCCAGGTGAATGGGCGCGACGTACTCGTCCCAATGGCTATCGAAGAACCGTCGGTCGTGGCGGGCGCGTCGTTCATGGCAAAACTCGCAAGGGCTGGCGGCGGATTCCATGCCACCGTCTCTGCCCCGCACATGATCGGACAGATTCAGATCATCAATCTGCCAAATGTGGAAGAGGCGCGGCTCAAAATTTACGAGAAAAAAGCCGAACTGCTCGCCGAAGCGGACACGATTGACCCCGTCCTTAAAAAGTTCGGCGGCGGCGCGCGCGACCTCGAAGTGCGCGTGATCGAAGACTCCCCCATCGGCGCGTTCCTCGTCGTTCACCTCATCTATGATGTGCGCGACGCGATGGGCGCGAACGCGGTCAACACCGCCTGCGAGAAACTT
>JAKANW010000653.1 GCA_021823555.1 Chloroflexota bacterium | reverse complement strand
AACTCCGTTTGGAACTACAGAGTCCGACAACTCCAGTCGTCAGATTTTACTCGCCAAAATCAGGAGACTTTGGACGCCGTTCATCCACCAGAAATGACCGCGATGAGTTTGACCACATCGCCGTCTTTCAATATCTCATCTTCCAGAATCATTTCGCCGGCGCGGGTGGCAATGACCGCTTCAGGCAGGACTCCGATCTTCTCCAATGAGGCGAGCAAGGTCATGCCCGGGCGGACGTCATACTCTTTGTCGCGCAGAATCAGCTTAACGGTCATGATTCGCCGCGGGTGACTTTCAATCCGTCGATCAACTCGCCTACATGGTCGAGCATGGCCTGACCGCGGAAACTTCCATACAGCAGACGCGCCGCCACTTCCTTGTTAATCTTTTTAGGCGCACCAAGCGCGCGCGCCAATTTTTGGAGCATGCCCTTGTCGCACTTGTCAAGCAAATCCGTCGGCTTGTCGATGCCCTGAGGAAAATCCACCCGGCGATCCCACAAACGCACGTCCGACGCATAATTGTCAGACTGGTCGAATTCAAAGCAGTAGGTATGAAACAATTGATGGGCGGCTTCGTGAACATATTGCCATTTGACATGCGGCGCGGTCTCCTGGAAATAGGCATGTACCTGTTCCTTGAGACTGGTCAGGCTCAATTCGGGATTCGCCTTGCTAATGTGGAAGAAACGAAAAATAATCTGCGGGCGATACTCGTTGGGCGTCATGCGAATTTTCTGCTTGGATAGGATTTCCAGATATTCGTCCAGCAGAGCCTCAGGGGCCTGCCCTGCCGCGGCGCTCGTTAACGTAACTTCGATTTGGTTGTTATCGTTCAACTGATATTCGGCAATATCCTTAGCAGAGGTGATAAATTCCTTGAAATTGGCGAAACCATAGTTACGCTCGCTGAACGACGGGTCAAGGCGGAGCATGGCGTTCTTCAATTCCGCCGCCAGCACCCACTCACCCTGGCGGGACTGGAGCACGCGGCGCAGCAACTGGCGCGCCTCGGTGATATCGAAGGAAGGTGTCGCGTCCACCTCGCCCGATGGCCGTCCCTTCTCTTCAATTACCGGCTGCTCTGCGCCAACAAGCCGGTCATAAAAGATGAATTCATCGCAGGCATTGATCAGATATTCCGCACTCGCGCCGCTCACGCCCAAGCCAACCACCCTGATGCCGCGCGAGCGCAGCCGGTGTACCAGCTCGGTAAAATCGCCATCCCCCGAAACCAACATCACGTGCGTGATATTTCCAAGTCCAATGCTAAGGAATTCGAGCGCATCGATCACAATGCGGATATCGGCCGCATTCTTGCCGCGCTTGCTCGAAACATGGACAAGCTCCACCCCCGAGCCGAGCAGCTCGCGCTGGCGGTCGCCCCCATAGGAGGACCAATCTGCGTAAGCGCGGCGAACCACCACGCGTCCGATCTGAGCCGCCGCTTCCAACACCAACGACCATTCCACCTCGGTATCTTTCCCCAGCTTATCCGCGGCGCTGATTTCGATGTTATCATAGTCAATGAACACTGCTACTTGGGCATTGTCATTCATGGCAGTAAACCTCTCAAAATGAAATGATATGATATGGCTCCGATTCACTGAAAGCGCACAATCTTGAAAACAAAGTCGAAGCTCATTGCCCCATCGTCTGTCCTTCGGCCTGCTTGTGTTCGCTTGCAGGGCATCGTCACTTATATATACAACGAGTATATAATAAACCACCCCAGTCGTACAGTGTGGAAATCAGGAGTCTGAACCATGCGCATCGGCATGATGGCTGACGCCTACAAACCTTATGTCAGCGGCATCACAAATTACATCGACCTGAACAAACGTCATCTGGAACGCGCCGGGCATGACGTGTTCGTCTTTACTTTTGGCGATCTCGACTACAACGACGGCGAGCCACGTGTTATTCGCTCGCCGGGCGTTCCCTTGCAGGATACCGGCTTTTATCTCTCGTTCCGCTACAGTCCTGAAGCCAAGCACCTGCTCCAGACGATGGATGTGATCCACGTTCACCACCCGTTTCTGAGCGGACGGCTGGCCCTGCGCTACGCGCGTCCACTCCAAATCCCGGTCGTGTTCACCAATCACACTCGCTACGATCTCTATGCGCAAGCATATCTGCCCATCATGCCCGAAGAACTCAGTGAGGGACTGCTCAAAGCCTACATGCCCTCCTTTTGCAAAGCCATTGACCTGGTCGTCTCCCCCTCGAATGGCATGGAAAAGATCCTGCGGCAACTGGGCGTGGACAGTCCCATCGAAGTGATTCCCAACGGTGTGGAGCTCGACCGGTTCCTCGACGCCGAACCCCTCTCCCGGGGCGATTTCGGGTACAAGACCGATGATATCCTGCTGATCTACGTGGGACGGCTCGCACCAGAAAAGAATGTCAACTTTCTCCTGCGCTCCTTCAATGGCGTGGCGCAATCCTTTGACCGCGTCCACCTCCTGATTTTGGGAGACGGCCCCCTGCGCGAGGAACTCCAATCCTTCGCTTCGGAACTTGGACTTTCGGGCCGCGTCCGCTTCGAGGGGCTGGTATCCTACGACAAACTGCCCGCCTACCTCGCCATGTGCGACGCCTTCGTGACCGCCTCGGTGACGGAGGTCCACCCGCTTTCGGTGATCGAGGCCATGGGTGCGGGATTGCCTGTGCTGGGCATCCACTCCCCCGGCGTGAGCGATACGGTCACAGACGGGCTAACCGGGTTCCTCACCCCGGAGGATGCCATCGCCTTCGCAGTCAAGATGACGCGTCTCATCACCGAGCATGACCTGCGCCGGCAAATGGGCGCGGCGGCCCGCGAAGACTCCGGCAAATACGCCATCGAACGGACAACACGCATCATGCTTCGTTATTACGAAGGATTGGTGCGCAATGCAGCCAACCGCCAGCGCGGATTGCGCTACCGACTGCACAGCTTCATGGAGCAATTCAAGGGATGAGGGCACAGCAACGCGTCGGCCGCTGGGGCGAGCAAGCCGCGTCCGACTATCTCGAAAAGAGCGGCTACACGATCCTGGAACGCAACTTCCGCAGTGCGCATGGTGAAATTGACCTAATCGCCCAGCAGGATAACATCCTAGTCTTCGTGGAAGTGAAGGCGCGTTCCTCCA
>JAKANW010000652.1 GCA_021823555.1 Chloroflexota bacterium | reverse complement strand
ACCGCCTCTTCTATCATTTCGTTTGGAGCGTCAAGGAACGGCATCCGCTGATTCTGCCCAAATTTGAGGCCGGGTTATATCGCGTGATGGCCGCAAAGGTGATTGAATTCGACGGGATCGTTCATGCAATTGGCGGCGTGGAGGATCATGTTCATCTCGCTGTAACAGTACCGCCAAAACATTCGCTGTCGAGATTTATTGGTGAAGTCAAAGGCGGCAGTTCCCATTTTGTGAATCATGTGGTCAAACCCGATTTTGAGTTTTACTGGCAAAATGAATACGGCGTTCTGTCGTTTGGCGAGCGGAATCTTTCCACCATTGTGCGGTATATTCATAATCAAAAGCAACATCACGTGGACGGAACGATTCAGAAAGAACTGGAGCAGGTTTAGCTCGAGGTGTAGCCCGCAGGCGGCGCGTTGAGCCTGTCGAAACGGCTTCGTAAAATAGCACGGGGATTCATTCCCGTGCGAGTCCCATCGCCGCGCGCCGCTCCGCACCGAAAATTCACCGTTGTTTGGGTTGTTCCACGCTCCAACTCCACTATCATTACGAAGGTCTCCGACCTGTTTCCGTGTCTACCTTATTTACCTGTCTACTTTATCAAAGGAACCCATGTGCGGCATTTGCGGCCTCTCCCATTCTGACAACCAAACTCCCTCCCGCGCCCTGCTCGAAAAAATGAATGCAGCCATCGCGCACCGCGGCCCCGACAGCGACGGCTTTCACACCGACGCAGGCATAGGCCTGGCCATGCGCCGCCTTGCCATCATTGACGTCAGCGGCGGCGACCAGCCAATCGCCAACGAAGATGAAAGTGTATGGATCATCTTCAACGGCGAATGTTACAACTACCCCGAAATGCGCGCCGAACTCGAACGCCGCGGACATCATCTCGCCACAAAAACAGACACCGAGTGCATCGTCCACTTTTATGAAGACGAAGGCGACGACTGCGTCAAGCGTTTGCGCGGCATGTTCGCCTTTGCGCTCTGGGATGATAAAAAGAAACGCCTGCTGCTGGGCCGCGATCGCCTCGGCAAGAAGCCGATGTATTACACGATACAAGATGGCACGCTCTGTTTCGGCTCCGAACTCAGCGCCATCCTCACCGCCCTGCCGCACAAGCCTGAGATCAACCTCGAAGCGCTCGATCTCTACCTCAGCCTGCAATACATCCCCGACCCGCTGACGATCTATCAGGGTATCTTCAAACTGCCGCCCGCGCACACGCTTGTTTGGGAGAATGGGCAAACCAGCATTCAGCGTTATTGGGACTTCGCCTACCAGCCCAAGTGGATCGCCTCCGAAGATGAACTCATCGAAGAACTCCGCTCCCGCCTGCGTGAAGCCGTCAAGATGCGCCTGCTCAGTGAACGTCCGCTGGGCGCGCATTTGAGCGGCGGTATCGACTCGAGCATTATCGTCGCGCTGATGTCCGAGTTTGCCACTGGCCCCGTCAAAACCTATTCGGCGGGTTTTCAGGAGCAGAATTTCACCGAGCTGCCCTTTGCCCGCGCCGTGGCCGAAAAATATTCCACCGACCATCACGAGTTCACGCTCACCTACGGCGACATCCCCGCCACGCTCGAAAAAATCGCGACCCACTTCGGCGAACCCTTCGCGGATGCCTCCGCCATTCCGCTGTATCACCTGTCCGTGCTGACGCGCGAATACGTCACCGTTGCACTGAATGGCGATGGCGGCGATGAGGACTTCGCGGGCTACCAGCGTTACTGGCTGGATGGCTTCGCCAACGCCTACGCGCGTGCGCCTCGCTTCCTGACCCTCGGCCTGGTCCCGTCCATTGCAGGTCTCTTCCCCGATAAAGCCGACCGCCCCGTCGGGCAGAGTCTCATTAATGGACTCAAGCGCCTCGAGCAATTGCCCGATGTGGATCCGCGTGCCAGCATCCTGCGCTGGAGTTCATACTTCCTGCCGTATCACCGCGCCGCGTTGTGGAAACCCGAACTCTGGCAAACGTTCTACGCGGATAACGCCCAGGAGTTGCTTGCCAAACAATTCGACTCCGCCGAAGGCTCCTACCTCGACAAGACTCTCTACACTGATCTGCACACCTACCTGCCCGGCGACCTGCTCGTCAAAGCGGACCGCATGACGATGGCCGCCTCGCTTGAAGGCCGCTCGCCCTTCCTGGATCACGAGATCGTGGAGTGGGCGGCTCGGGTGCCGAATCAGTTCAAAGTCAAAGGAAGAAGCGGGAAGTACCTCCTGAAGAAAGCCTTCGCCAAAGAGCTGCCCGAGTCCATCAAAGGCCGCGGCAAACAGGGCTTCGGAATCCCCCTCTCGGCCTGGTTCCGCGGGCCGCTGTATGACTGGTCGAAGCAAATGCTGCTGGGAGATGGCAGTCCGCTGCATCAGTGGTTCGATCCGTCTGCTTTGGCGGCCATCCTCGAAGAACACAAATCCGCCCGCATGGATCACGGCAAGCGGCTGTACGCGCTGGCAATGCTGGGTGTGTGGGCGAATTCGTTATAGCATGGCCGAATCCCCGCGACGATTTTCGCTTTCGTTTTGGAATATTGCCAAAATTGTTTTGGCGTTGTTGCTGATCTGGTTCGTGCTCTCGAAGACCGACCTGACGCAACTTTTTGCGCTGCGTGAACGCATCTCCCTGCTGTGGCTTGTAGTAGGAATTATTTTGTATTTCACGCTGACCCTGCTTAAGGCGCTGCAATATTATTTTTTAATTAGCCGCCGTGTGGATTACCCGCAGGTGCTGAACATCGTCGTGGTGCAAAACGCCATCTCGAACTTCATCGCCACCGGCGCGGGGATTGCTTCGTATCTGGCGCTGTTCCGCGTCGAGCAGGGAGTCAAAGTGAGCCGCGCTGCGCTGGCGTTTTTATTGACCAAGGTCGGCGACCTGATCTCGATCTGGCTGTTCATGCTGGTGTCCAGTCTGCTTGTTTGGCAACAGGTGACTTCGTTGCACGGGTTGATTGTTTTGTTGCTGGCTGTCATCGGCGCGGCGATTCTCGGTTTCTTTGTAACAGTCTTTCTGCGCCAGAAATTTATTGCGGTGCTGGCTTGGTTCGTGGACAAATTGAAGCTCTCGCGGCTGGGCTTTGTGAATAAACTGATGGACTTGCTCTCCAATCTTGCCGAACAGGAA
>JAKANW010000019.1 GCA_021823555.1 Chloroflexota bacterium | reverse complement strand
CACGTAGACCGCCTGCATGGAAGTGATGGAACCTGTGCGGGTGGAGGTGATGCGCTCTTGCAGTTCGCCCATCTCAGTGGCGAGGGTCGGTTGATAGCCTACAGCGGACGGCATACGTCCGAGCAGAGCCGACACTTCGGAACCAGACATGGAGAAGCGGAAGATGTTATCCACGAAGAGCAACACATCCTTGCCATGATCGCGGAAGTACTCAGCCATCGAGAGTGCGGAGAGCGCCACACGCAAACGCACGCCCGAGGGTTCGTTCATCTGTCCGTAGACCATGACGGTATCTTTCATAACGCCCGACTCGATCATTTCACGATAAAGCTGGGTGCCTTCACGGGTGCGTTCGCCCACGCCCGCGAACACGGAGTTGCCTTCGTGCTCGGTGGCGACAGAGCGGATGAGCTCCATGATGATAACGGTCTTGCCCGTACCCGCGCCGCCAAAGATGCCCGTCTTGCCGCCCTTGGTGAAGGGAGCGATCAGGTCAATCACTTTCACGCCGGTCTCGAACACTTCCACACGAGTGGACTGTTCTGCAAACGATGGTGCCGGGCGATGAATGGGATAGTGTGTCGCAGCCTGGACATCCCCTTTTTGATCCACAGGCCTGCCCAGAACGTTAAAAATGCGGCCGAGGGTTGCCGGGCCAACGGGTACGAGAATGGGATGACCCGTGGCCAGGGCGGGAAGGCCGCGCTGGAGACCATCAGTTGAGTCCATGGATACGGTGCGCACCCAGTTATCGCCCAAGTGTTTCTGGACTTCAAGTATCAACGCATCTTTTCCAGGACGATTTACTTCAATCGCTTCAAAAAGCTCAGGGACATTGCCATCGGGGAATTCCACATCCACCACACCGCCAAGGATCTGGACTACGCGACCAGTTGTTTGTGCCATATACCTGCCTCCAAATTATGCTTTGGCGAGCGCTTCCGCGCCGCCTACAATATCCAGAATATCGTTCGTGATCGTCTGTTGACGCATTTTGTTGTATTCCAACTGATAAGCGCCAGCCAGTTCTTTTGCATTATCGGTCGCGTTGTGCATTGCGACCATGCGGGCCGCGTGTTCACTGGCCTGCGATTCAAGGATGGCCTGATAGACTTGCAAGGCCGTAAAACGCGGGATGATTTGATCCAGGATCTCGCGCTGATCGGGTTCATATTCATACGCCGCGGCAGGCCCGTTGTGGCGCTCGAAAGCCTCCACGCGCCCTTCCCCAGCAAGTTCGAGCGGCAGGAGTTTCTTGACCGTCGCGGTCTGGCGAGCCATGTTAATGAAATCCGTGTAGACGAGATAGACTTCATCCACTTCGCCCTTCAGGAATTCTTCCACGACCAGATGGCCAATGGCAGAGACATCGGCAAAAGTGGGCGCGGCAGGCAGATTGCTGAAGTCGGCGATCACCTTTTTGCGACGGCGGACGAGCAGGTCGCGGCCTTTGCGGCCGACGGCGATATATTTAACGGGAACAGGATTTCGGTCGAAGCGGGAAGCGGTGAAACGGATTACATTGGAGTTGTACGCGCCCGCCAATCCGCGGTCGCCGGTTATGACAACGACCAATGAGTTATTCACCGATTTGCGCTCAACCAGGAGCGGATGCAGGCTGTTGCGGCCAGGCTGCCCGGCAACATGCGTCAGCACCTGCCAGGCCTTGGTGGCATAAGAACGCGTGGCCGTGACAGCATTGACAGCCTTGCGGACTTTACTGGCGCTTACCGTTTCAAGAGCGCGCGTCACCTGCGAGATATTCTTGACACTCTTGATGCGCAGTCTCATTTCACGAGCGGAAGCCATTGGTTATCCTTTGTCTTTCCGCCCGCTCAGGCCTGCCAGCCGGCGCGGAACCCATCGAGAGCCTTGTTCAGTTTCTCTTTTGTTTCGTCAGTGATCATCTTTTTGGCAACGATGTCTTTTCCGAGTTCGGGGTAGGAGGCATCCATATAACGGATAAGGTCCGCCTGCCACTGTGCCATTTTCTCCACAGGTACACCATCGGCGAAACCGTTGGTGCCTGCAAAAATGACCGTCACTTGATTCTCCAGCGACATCGGCTCGTACTGCGGCTGTTTTAGGATTTCCTGCATACGCTGGCCGCGGCCGAGTTGCGCCTGGGTGGTCTTATCGAGATCGGAGGACATCAAAGCAAAGGCAGCCAACTCGCGGTAGGCAGCCATATCGAGGCGCAGGCGGCCTGCAACCTGCTTCATGGCCTTGGTCTGCGCATCGCCGCCCACGCGGGAGACTGAGATACCCACGTTCACTGCAGGACGAATACCGGAATTGAACAGGTTGCCTTCCAGGTAGATCTGTCCATCCGTGATGGAAATAACGTTGGTTGGAATATATGCAGATACGTCGCCCAACAAGGTTTCGATGATGGGCAGCGCCGTCAGTGAACCGCCTGTGCCCTTGACCCTGGCAACCTTGTAACTGTCAGCGCCTTTCATCGCCTTGCGGGCCTCATCGGCTTCATGCTTTGAAAGTGGTCCGGCATACACCTTGCCATCCACGCCGTCTCTGACGCCGGCTTCATCTTCCGGGTAATCCTTCTTTACGATGACATATTTATTGGCAAGACGGGCAGCGCGTTCGAGCAAGCGAGAGTGGAGATAGAACACGTCGCCGGGATAAGCTTCACGCCCAGGCGGGCGGCGCAGGAGCAGGGAAACCTGGCGATACGCCCAGGCGTGTTTGGAAAGGTCGTCATAGATCACAAGCGCATCGCGCCCGGTTTCCATGAACTCCTCCCCAATGGAGCAACCTGCGTACGGAGCAATATACTGCAAGGCTGCCGATTCATCTGCGGAGGCTACCACGACAATCGTATGCTCCATTGCGCCGTAACGTTCCAGGATACCGACGGTACGGGCGACGGCTGCTTTCTTCTGACCAACCGCCACGTAAATACAAATCAGGTTTTTACCTCTTTGATTGATGATGGTGTCAATCGCAATGGCAGTCTTGCCGGTCTGGCGGTCGCCAATGATCAACTCGCGCTGGCCACGGCCGACGGGGATCATCGTGTCAATGGATTTGATACCGGTCTGAACCGGCGTGTCCACATCCTGGCGTTCGATCACACCCGGCGCAATGCGCTCAATCGGACGATAACCTGTGGTCGCGATCGGTCCCTTACCGTCAATCGGCTCACCCAAAGCGTTGACCACACGACCGATCATGGCATCGCCAACAGGCACCGAGGCAATGCGTCCCGTACCGCGCACGGTCGTGCCTTCGGTGATCCCTGAATAATCGCCCATCACGATCACACCCACACTGTCTTTCTCCAGGTTGAAAGCCGTTCCCATCACCCCGTTGGAAAACTGGACCAGTTCTTGCGCTTTTACATTGGCAAGACCCTCCACACGCGCGATACCGTCACCAGCCTCAACCACAGTACCGATATCGCTGACACCGTATTCTGGCTCAAAACCCTCAATTTGTTTTTGCAAATCACCGGTGATTTGCTTAATCAAGTCCGTCATTTCGCCTCCACGCCGGAAGTAGGGGATTTGCTGCTTTTGCAGCATGTTTCAGGCCGCGAGTCCGACCCATGTTTCAGGTTTTACGTACAAGAACCCGGATAAGGGTCTTATCCGGGTACATGTGTAATTTTCTACAAGCGTGCCAATAATACCTGAAAGGATGGCACTTGTCCAGTTACAAATGTCGCCCCGCTTAAGAAATTCGTCGCTGAACATCGAAACGCCGGAAAATACACTTCACCTCTTGAATTCTACGTAATTTGGGCTATACTTCGCCGCGTTTAATATCCAATGAAGAAAAAAAATAGGAGTACGAAATGCCTGATTCACTTGGCTCAGGAGGCGAAAAGCCTCCCGGTCGCCGCATGAAACGTTATTGGCGCGTGGCCGTGCTGGCCAACATCAAGGATGAAAGCCAGCCAAAACCTGAGGGCGTACCGCCAGACGCATTTGCCGATTTCGACCATATCGAAACGATTGACCACATCCGCGCCGCCATTGAGACGGACGGCCACGATACCGTCTTCATTGAAGCGGATACCAACCTTCCATTTTCCCTGCAAAAAATACAACCGGATATATGCTTCAACATCGCCGAAGGGCTGGGAGGGGATGCCCGCGAGGCACAGGTGCCTGCCCTGCTGGAAATGCTGCAGATCCCCTATACCGGATCGCGCGTGCTGACAAACGCCATCTCGCTCGACAAGACCCTGACCAAACGCATCTGGCGCGACCGGAGGCTGCCCGTTGCTCCTTTTCAGGAGTTTAACGTGGGGGATGAACCGCTCCGCCCCGAGCTCAAGTTCCCACTTTTCGTCAAGCCGGCCCGCGAGGGAACAGGTATGGGCGTGGATATAAAAGCCATTGTCAAGAATGAAAAAGAATTGCGGGAACGCGCCCAATACATTGTCAACACATATCAACAACCTGCACTGGTAGAGACCTTCCTGCCGGGCCGCGAGTTCACGGTCGGCGTCATGGGCCGCGCCGATGCAAAGCTTTACTCCCGCAACCCCGACTGGTATGAGAAAGATGGTTTCCACCGCTTCCCGGTACTTGAACTGGACAGCAGCCGCTCGGTCACGCCGAACGTCTACAGTCAGGCCGCAAAGTCCAAGAGTGTAGGCGAGGAAGGGGCTCCTGGTTACGTCTGCCCGGCCCAACTTGACCCGGAGTTGGAAAAGAAGTTCAAACATTTTGCCTTGCGCGCCCACCAAATGCTGGGCGCACTGGATGTCTCACGCACAGACATTCGACTGGACGATGAAGGCAACCCGCGCCTGTTGGAGATCAATACCCTGCCTGGTCTCACACCCGGCTACAGTGACCTATGTCTCCAAGCTGCTTCCGAGGGGATTCGCTATGAGGATCTGATCCTCGATATCCTCTACCTGGGGGCCGGTCGCTGGGGCATGTTGGAGCCGCGCTCGCTCCCACTTTCCAACGGCAAGAAGTAAATAAGAATCACTGAACTCAAGGGCCTTGCGATAGCGAGGCCCTTTTTTGTGTTACAAAAAATGACACAATTTCTTCATAATTTTATGACCCCACCTTAACATCGCCTCGCTATACTGCTCTTGTTTAACTACATATACCTACCCAAAGATCGAAAGGGAATCAATATGGTTTCAGAAACAAAGTCCGCCAGTACAGGGGCAAAACCCACCAAATGGCCCTTCATCGCAAAGCTCAAAGAGAATCGTATATTCTCGAAACTACCCAAAAGGACAGTCTGGATCGTTTTGATCGTCCTCGTCCTGGCAATTGGAGGAGGCGTGGCATACTATGAACTATCCTACCTCCCGGCCCACACCACCACCAGCCAGGCTGTTCTGCAAACTACAGTCGTGCGGCGAGGCGATATTTCCTTGAACGCCAGTGGCACAGGTACGCTGGAACCCGCCAACCAGGTCTCACTCGGATTTGGCACCAGCGGGACATTGATAAAACTGAACGTGAAAGTGGGAGATAAAGTTCAAGCAGGCCAATTGCTGGCAGAACTGGACAACACCACACAACAGACCGCCTACCTGCAAGCCCAACGCAACCTGGCCCAGTTGACCTCCGTCAGCGCGATTGCAACCGCGGAGGAAGCTGTAGCAACTGCCACATCCGGCATAACCAATGCAAAAAATTACCTGATGTACCTGATCAGTCCAGACATATTTTACTGGGAACAACGCGTAGCAGATGATCAAACCGCCCTCGATCAAGCCAAGGCCGCGGCTGGTTCATCCCCCACCAGCGACCAGCAAAAGCAAATTGATGACTTGGCCGCCAAACTGGCCGGCGATCAAAAAAGTCTCGCCGGGCGCATGTTATGGTACACCCAGAGCTATGTACCCAATAACTTCACAGTTGTTTCCCGCAACGCAGTCACACATACAGTGACAAAAGCCGTACAAGCACCTACAGATGCAGACATCGCCGCAGCGCGGGCAGCCTACAAAGTAGCACAGGCAACTTTGCAGGAAGACCAATGGTACCTGGATGCCTTGAATGGCAAAGATGTGCCTGGCAACGCCACCGGCGCGAACTTGAACACCTTCGAACAAGCCAAGCTCGACTTGCAAACCGCGGATGCCAATCTAAAGGCAACCCAACTATATGCACCCTTCGATGGCACAGTCATGTCTGTCAGCGCCCAGTTGGGAGATACCGTTGGTTCGAGCGTCGTCATGGTCGTGGCTGATTTGAACAAGCTCTATCTCCAAACCTATGTTGATGAAACAGACTACGACAAGTTCAAGGTGGGGAACGCTGCCACCATCGTCTTTGACGCGCTGCCCACCCAGACCTTCAATGGCAAGGTTGTGGAAGTGGATCCCGCCCTGAATACATCCTCTGGTTCGTCGGTTGTCAGCGGGCTGGTCGGACTGGAACCCACCTCGACAGACCTGTTAATGGGCATGGGCGCGTCGGTCACTGTGATCGCGGGTCAGGCCACCAATGCCACGCTTGTGTCCGTCAATGCCTTGCACGAGTATGCACCCGGAAAGTACGCTGTGTTCGTTATGCGAAACGGGAAGCTTGAGGTCCAGAACGTTGAAATCGGCCTCCAGGATCTTGTGAATGCGGAAGTCCTGTCCGGCTTGCAGCCAGGCGATGTAGTCAGCACTGGCATCACGGAGACCAAGCAATGACCGCGGAGACGATTATTGAAACCATTGACCTGGCCAAGGTTTACGGCATGGGTGACGCCAGTGTCACAGCTTTGAATGGTGTGAGTCTCAAGATCAACCAGGGAGAATTCGTTGCCATCATGGGCCCCTCCGGCTCAGGAAAAAGTACTCTCATGCACATCCTGGGCTGCCTCTCCAGACCCACCACGGGAAAATACATTCTGGATGGCGAGGATGTAAGCGAATTGGATAACCAGCAACTGGCAACCATCCGCAACCAGAAGCTTGGCTTTGTATTTCAAGCTTACAACCTGCTGCCCCGCACGACCGCCCTGCGAAATGTGATGCTGCCTTTTACTTACGACCATCGCAATCACAAGAACTCTGCGGAGAACGAGCAGAAAGCGCGTGAGATGCTGGAGAAGGTCGGCCTGGGCGACCGCATGGATCACCAACCCCATGAGCTATCTGGCGGGCAGCAGCAGCGTGTGGCTATCGCGCGGGCGCTCATCAACAACCCGGTCCTGCTTATCGCCGATGAACCAACCGGTAACCTGGACAGCCACTCGGGCGCTGATATCCTAAACTTGCTGCACGAAATCCATGAGCAGGGAGCAACCATCGTCATCGTCACGCACGACTCGCAGATCGCCGCCCACACTCAACGCACTCTGGTCTTGCGGGACGGATTGATCGAAAGGGTTACACAGAATGGCAAGGGCGTTCACTAACCCGGAGAACTAATATGAAACCTTCTGAAGCCATGCAAATTGCATGGGAAGCGATATTAAAAAACAAGATCCGCTCATTGCTGACCATGCTGGGCATTATTATCGGTGTCGCGGCAGTGATCATGGTGATCTCGATCAGCGCGGGAACCGAAGCCACCATCAGCGACCAGATCACGAGTCTTGGATCGGATCTGGTCTTCATCACCCCAAATTTCAGCCGCGGCGGCCCGGAGAGTTTTAGAGGCAATACCGGAGGCGGCCTGGTCTTCTCAGATGCAACTGCCATTGACCAGCAGATAACCGGTGTGCTTGGCGTTACCGTCGAACAAAATTCCTCACAAAACATCTCAGCCAATGGCGTTCATTTGACCAGCGTTGAAATCCTGGGAACCACCCCGGACTTTCCATCTGTCCGCAGTATGAAAATAGCCAGCGGGAATTTCTTCGACCAGCAGGCAGTGGACTTTAAACAAAAAGTTGCCGTCCTCGGATCGAGCCTTGCCGAACAACTTTTCGGAACTGCCGACCCCGTCGGACAGTATGTCATGGTGGGAAATACCCAACTGGCTGTGATTGGAGTTTTTGCTCCGAGAGGTTCGGTAGGAGGCACGGATTATGACGCCCGCCTGTAGCTGCCGATCACAGTAGTCTTCCAAAAATACACGCCCTCGCAATTCGCGCGATTCCTGGGCGACAGAGTCCGCCTGATTTACGTAAAGATTGACCCTAAACAAAAGATGAATGACGTTATCCTCCAGATCCAGCTCCTGCTCGAAAAGCGGCACAATGTTACGGCAGACAACCTGGACTTCTCCATTACCACCCAACAAGATATCATCACCACACAAGAATCCACCACCGCGGCTTTCCGCTCCCTGCTGGCCTGGGTGGCAGGTGTGTCGCTGCTGGTGGGCGGCATCGGCATCATGAATATTATGCTGGTCAGCGTCACCGAGCGGACGCGCGAAATCGGCATCCGCCAGTCGGTCGGCGCGACCGCAAGCGATATCCGCGTTCAGTTCCTGGCTGAGGCTTTGTTGATCAGCGCCGTGGGTGGCTTGTTCGGGCTGGTAGTCGGCCTGATCGGCTCATGGCTGTTTGGCGCGGTCAGCGGAATGCGTACCGTGATCGTCCCCAGTTCCATCCTGCTGGCCTTTGGCTCGGCCGCCATTGTCGGTATTTTCTTCGGCTATTACCCGGCCAACCGGGCCGCGCAGCTGGATCCCATCGAAGCTCTCCGATACGAGTAATGAAAGGATTTTTATTAGAATGAAAAAGACTTTCCTGATCGGTATATTTCTTGGCATCGCCCTCATCCTGACCGCCTGTGGAAGCAGCACCAGTTCGGCGACGGCGACCAGAGTCCAACGCAACGGTTCAAACCAGGCCGGTGGAACCGGCGCGTTGACCCCGGAGATGAAACTCGCCATCGGCACTCTCAAACTCGAAGGCACTCCTCAGGCTGTCAACGCGACCCAGGCTGCGCAATTGCTTTCCCTGTGGCAACTCTTGAACCAACTGAATACCAGCAGTTCGGCTGCGCCGCAGGAGATTACCGCCACTGTTGATCAGATCCAATCCACCATGACGTCTCAACAAATCCAGGCCATTGACGCCATGCAGTTAACCCAAAGGGACATCTTTACCACCCTGCAAGGAAGCGGCGCGCTCGGTACTGGCACAGGCGGAGGTACAACAGGCAATGGTGCGATAGCCAACGCGACAGGCAACGGTACTAACAGAAATAACGGCCAGCGGACTGGCGGGTTCACCGGCGGTGGTTTCCCAGGCGGAGGCTTCCCTGGAGGCGGCTTCCCAGGCGGAGGCACCCGGAATGGCGGCACTCCTACTGCCGGCAACCAGAGTAACTCCTCCGGGCAAAGGAGCTTCAGCAGTTTTGGCTCAACCCTGCTGACCGGCCAAGTCATCAAATTGCTTGAAAGCAAGATACAAAGTTAGCGCCCTGTGGGGCCAGGATGGTCTGGCCCTCAGGCCCTGTTTTACGACATCTTGCCCCAACCGCCGAGAACGGCGGCTGGGACGCTGCCAGGAGCATGGAGTTATCCCGGCTCTGTTATACTCATCAGGGAGTCGAAATTTTCGAGAGGATGGATTATGGCAAAGACGATCATGGTCGTTGACGACGAAAAACGCCTCGTTTCCCTGGTGGAGAGTTACCTTGTCCAGGAAGGTTATCACGTCGTCACCGCACACAATGGACGGGAGGCTCTTACCGTTGCCCGCCGCGAAAAACCCGACCTGATCATTTTAGATGTAATGATGCCTGAAATGGACGGCTATGAATTCATGCGCCAGCAGCGCGGCGAACGGAACACCCCCATCATTCTGCTCACTGCCCGCGTGGATGACGATGAAAAAGTGGTCGGCCTGGAACTGGGCGCGGACGATTATGTCACCAAACCTTTCCGCCCGCGCGAACTGACCGCGCGCGTGCGCGCCGTCCTGCGCCGGGTGGGCAATAGCGAACCATCCGCTCAAGTCCTGTATGCTGCCGACCTCATGCTGGATCGCGAGAGCCGCATTGTTAAAGTCGGCGAAACCTTTGTGGATCTAACCCCCTCCGAATTCGACATCCTGGCTGCCTTGATGTCCACGCCAGGACGCGTCTTCTCACGCCTCGACCTGCTTGACATCATTCAGGGTGTCCGCTACGAGGGCTATGAACGCACCATTGACACACACATCAAAAACCTGCGCAGCAAGATAGAGGTTGATCCGCGTGATCCGCGTTATATCGAGACCGTCTATGGCGCCGGTTATCGTTTTGCCCGGAAGTAAGCCATGAGATCCATCTCAATCAAATTAATCCTGGCATTCCTGGCTATCGGCTTGATCAGTGTCGTCATCGTTGTTGTGGCAGCTCGCTGGAACACCAGCGCAGAATTCTTCCGTTTCGTATCCAACCGAAACCAAACCAGCATCAGCGCCACTCTCTCAAATTACTACAACACCAAAGGCTCGTGGGATGGCGTTGAAGGACTCTTCCCATCGTCATCCGCCCAACCTCAAAGCGGACATGAAATCAATCCCCTCCCGCCATTTACCCTGACGGATCCAACGGGCAAGGTCGTGCTTTCGCGTGACAGATATAACTTGAACGATCAAATTCCATCACCCGAACTCAATAATGGAATTCGGATCGAATCGAATGGGCAGACCGTCGGCATTCTCATGATCAACCACGCCCCCTTTAGTGGGGACCCGCGAGCCAATGAGTTCATCCAGCGCACGAATATGACGCTGATCTACACCGCCATCATCGCATCGGCGCTGGCTTTGTTGCTGGGCATCCTACTGGCCCGGAATATCACCCGCCCCATTCGCGAACTCACCCTGGCTACCCACGCGGTTGCCGATGGCAACCTGAACCAACAAGTTCCTGTGCGTTCACGCGACGAGCTGGGCGAACTGGCCAAAGCCTTTAACAAAATGAGCGCCGAACTGGCTCGCTCCATCAATTCCCGCCGCCAGATGACCGCCGATATTGCCCACGAGTTACGCACTCCCCTCAGTCTGATCCTTGGCCATGCCGAGGCTGTCCATGATGGTGTGCTGCCACCCAGCATGGAAAATTTCGAAATCATCCGCGAAGAGGCCGCCAGGCTCGAACATCTGGTGGACGACCTGCGCACGCTCTCCCTGGCCGATGCCGGCGAACTCACCGTAAATCCGCAACCCGTCTCGCCGCAACGACTACTGGAGGAAGTCTCCACCCTTTATCGCTACCAGGTGCAGAAAAAAGATGTTACGTTGGACATGAACATCGCATCGCCTCTTCCCGACCTGATGATTGATCCCGGACGAATGACTCAGGTGCTCACGAACGTTTTGGACAACGCCCTGCGCCATACCCCCGCGGGCGGACACATCGAACTGGCGGCGGCCCCAACCTCAAACGGGGTCGAACTCTCGATCCGGGATAGCGGCCCAGGCATTGCCAGCGAGGATGCCGAGCGCATCTTCGACCGCTTCTATCGCGCCGACGCTTCCCGCCATCGCGAAGATGGCGGCTCAGGATTGGGACTCGCCATCGCCAAATCCATTGTGCTTGCGCATAATGGACAGATCCGGGCCGAGAGTGAGCCGGGAAAGGGACTGGCTATTATCATCACTCTGCCAGTCACTCAATAGAAAACGTTACCATCGGAAGGATCATCCCGCAGGCTTCCGCCAGACAGTGGCAACCTGTGGGATATTTTTATGTACAGGCAAAGGTTGGAATTCTTGTTCGCTCACATTTATCCAGATAATGTAAAATTGGGCATCGAATAACAATGGAAAATCCATGATACCCACTTTGAAAAAAAGATTCGACGTTTCGCGGCGCCCGTGGATGGAAGCGATTTTTTCTCTAGCCATCGCTCTCCTGGTTTTTACCCTGATCCTGCTGAACCGCTCCCCTAATCTTTTAAGGCCTCTCAGCGCAACCATGCGCACCGGCTTCGCCTTGATCATGGCGATCACTGTTGTGTTGCTCTATGTCTCCTTTCGCCTGACAGGCTGGCCCGGCAGGCTGCTGGCGCTCACATTGAGCATGGGACTGTTCGCGCTGCCTTTGGCAGGATTGTGGGCATCCGGTCTGACCCAAAGCACCGTCATCAGTGGCTTGATCCCTTTATATGACGCCTACGAATATTACATAGATGCGCTGCGCCTGCTGGCCGGGCGGGATTTCTCGGTCTTCTCGGCGCGCCGCCCGCTCTTCCCAGGTCTATTCGCGGTCGTTCTGGATCTGAGCGGGCGCAACCTGATGGTCGCTCTGGCTGTGCTCACCGCATTGACGGGCCTGGCTTGTTACCTGGCCGCGCGTGAGATCCAGCGCACACATGGCGCCGAAGCGGCCGTGTTTGCGTTAACCATCCTGTTCCTCTTCTACCGCGCCCACAGCGGTATTTCCATGAGCGAAAACCTGGGACTCCCACTTGGTACGTTGGGCTTTGTGCTGATGTGGCGCAGCGCGTCCAACCACAAAGGCTGGCTGGCGTTGACAGGCATATTCATCCTCACCCTGGCCCTAAATGCCCGCGCCGGGACATTCTTCATGCTGCCATTCCTAATGCTTTGGGGTGGTTGGTTTTTCCGCAAAAGTGGGAAACGTTTCTCCTGGCTCTTTTTCTTCGCGGGCGGAGCCGCGGTCATCGCCGGGTTTGTGGCGAACCTGTTGATGGTACACTGGCTGGCTACTCCCTCTGGTGTACCCTTTGCCAACTTTGCTTATACCCTGTACGGATTGGCTTCGGGTGGGTACTCATGGGCTTATGTCTTTCAAGTCCATCCGGAAGTGCTGGCTTTGCAGGAACCGGAGCAATCCAGGAGGATCTACCAACTGGCTTTTGAACTTATGCGCCAGCAGCCCTGGCTGACTGTGCAGGGAGCCTTTCATAACTGGGGCATGCTCTTTTCAGAATCCTGGTACAACATTTACTCGTACGTAAACGGTGAGAACCGGATCGTCAACCTGATCGCGCGTTGGGGACTTTACATTCTCTGCCTGCTGGGATTCTACAAGTGGTTCCGCAACCGCTCCGACCCGTACAACAGCCTGCTCATGGCCGCCACGGTCGGTGTGCTGGTCTCAGTACCATTCCTGCCACCCACTGATGCTTTTCGAATGCGGCCTTACGCGGCCAGCATCATCGTCTTTGGGCTGGTGCCGGCGATGGGCCTGGTTTTTTTGCTGGAGCGGTTCGGGCGTGGATTCTTCGTCAAACCGCTGGACCAGCTTTGGGGTCGGGAATGGAGCGCTGGCTTCACCATCCTGCTGACGATGGTTACGCTGGTCGGTCCCCTGATTGTCAAAGCCAGCGGTTCGTCTCCCAGACTTCCGGCTGTTTCCTGCAACTTAGGCATGGACTCCATCCTGATCCGCTACGACTCTGGCACGAATGTCAACATCCAGCGCGTGGGCGTGCAGTTCCTGGATTGGATGCCGAACTTCCACCTGGACCAGTTCCGGAACAACGCACACAACCTGGGCGATCCAAGCCTGGTTGCCTGGCTGGAAAGTCTGAGACCGCCATTTTCCCTGTTCTATGCGCTGGATACCCTCTCGAACCGGAAGGCGCTGGTGACCATTTCCAGCGACCTGCTCCCCCAACCGGGCAGTACATATCTGTTGTGCGGACAGTGGGAGACGAAGCCCGAACTGGCATCGTATGAAATTTTCTATGCCAAAGAAGTAAAACCAACGCAGTAAAATCTGGCGGTAATCTCCAAACCGAATAGCAACGTGAGGCCCCGCATCCGCTTATGAACCGACAATTTTTCATTGTCGGTTCGTTATTTATCCGGCAGGGGGAGATTTTTCAAGAAAATCAACCCTATATTTAATATATTGAAAAAATCATTGACATTTCAAAGATAATACGTATAATATTTAAATAATAAAGAAAACAATTCAAGAAAATTAAAATCCTCTTGAGCTTTATTGAAAAAGAAGGAGTCTGCCATGTCTGATCTCGCAATTGAAGCCCACCAACTGGTCAAAAGGTTCCCGGCCCGCGCCGATAGCGGCAACGAGAAAAAAAACGAGGGTGAATCCACCCCTGCCCCGAAGCACGGGCTCTGGCCTTTCGGCAAACGCGCCCCCAAATTCATGTTCACCGCCGTGGACGGCGTGGATGTGGAGATCCGCCGCGGCGAAATT
>JAKANW010000651.1 GCA_021823555.1 Chloroflexota bacterium | reverse complement strand
AGGAAAGGCCACTGCCAGCCCCGCCCGCACGAGGGAGGACTTGCCGCTCCCCGACGCGCCGACGATCGCCAGAAAGCGCGGGGACGCGTCCACGGCCAGACCCGCTACGCGGTCCGCGAGACGCGCTGTGAGGGCCTCGCGTCCGAAGAAAAGGTCCGCATCGGATCCTTCGAAGAACAAAAGTCCCTTATATGGGGCAACGCCCGCGGCAGGCGCTTCCTCCTGCCGCGCCGACTCAGCCAGTTCCAGAAAACGGGCCACGAGCTGCGCTTCATCTTCCAAATGAAGCGCGGGGACGAAGAGCGCCTTGACTGCCGCGAGATCCGGCAGGCGCTGGTTCTGCTCGAGACGGCTGATCTGCCCTTCGCTGTACCCGACCGCAATGGAGAGTTCGAGCTGGGTGAGGCGCTCGCGGCGACGCAAATATTTGAGCAGATCGCCAAACGTGGAAAATGTTTCGGGGGTGAAAGGTTGGGTGGGCATACGTTAACCGTTCCTTCTTTATGATTAACTCACCTTAGGCACCCTCACCCTAGCCCTCTCCCGTTGGAGAGGGGACTCCCTTCTCCCGAAGGGAGAAGGGTCGGGGATGAGGGAAAGCCACTGCGTAACATCAGTGATTAAAACAACGAGTTCAAGTATTCGATACCCCGATTTGGCTTTTGGCAAGAAATGGCATATCTTTTTCCGGGCGAGATGCTACGATGCGAACATCACAGCCGTTTTAGACACAGGAGTAAAAATGAACGCGCAAAAATTGCCAATTTTGGTTTTGCTGTTGGTATCCCTATTCCTCTCGGCTTGTATGCCCACCTCATCGAACATGCCCAGTGGCGATTGGTCCGGGAGCGTTTCCGCAGGCAATGGCATCAGTTATCCTGTTGAGATCACGTTCAACGAATGCGCGCTCGGAGAAGTTTGCGCCCGGGTTAATTATTTGACCCTGGATTGCGAGAGCACACTGACCTACGTCAACGCAAGGGACGGTTTGCCGGTCTTCGAGGAAACCATCACCTACGGAAACTATTGCAAAAGCGGGCGCACCGTAAAAATGACATATGTGGATGCCAAAACGCCCATGAGTCTGCAATGGTTCGAGAAGAATGGCGATGAAGGACCCGCCGCCGCGCTGAATTCGGGGCGGGTTGTTGAACCAACCGCCGCGCCCATCTCCATTCCCGGGTTTGGGCATGAGGTCGCCTCGTATCAAAACAACGGCTGGTTCATCAACTGGCGGGCGGAACTGCTCGACGGATCATTATGGATTCCCGACAGTCATAGCGGCAATCTGATACGAGTGGATGCCAGAACAAACCAGATCATCGCGACGATCAAGGTGGGCGATCCTAAGTTGCCCCGCACCGACGGATATGATCCGAATGCCGTGGCGTTCACAGACGGCGCGGTCTGGGTGACGCAGCGCGCAACCAATTCCATCGCGAAAATTGATCCCGCCACGAACACGCTGGTGGAAAGCATCAAACTCCCCAACATTCCATACGCGTTGGCTGCGGATGGGGACACACTGTGGATCAGTTCCTTTGAAGGCAATGTAGTCATGCGCCTGGATTTGGACACAAGAAAGATCACATCCATCTACGTTGCGAATCCGCTGGGAATTACAGTTGGCGGCGGCGCAGTATGGACAGTTGGACATCGGGTTGGGGACCTGGTCCGCATTGACCCTGCGACAAATGAAGTCACAGCCAAGATTGACTTGAGCCTGCCCCCGCCCGAACCGGGAGCCCAGCCCGAGGAGGTCATATTCGCAGAGGGGAGCGTGTGGGTGGCAAACAACGGCGGCGGGACAGTCTCCCGTGTGGACTCGATCACCAATGAGATCATCGCCACAATCAGATTCAAAAAAGGCCACAGGCCATTCCGTCTTGGTTTGGGAGGCGGGTTTATCTGGGTTACGCTTAGAGAACAGATAGGGAGCGATGTCGGCGATGCCATCGCGCAGATTGACCCCGCCACGAATACGATCGCGAAACTTACTCCATTCAAGTACGCCAATTTTCTTATCTACGACAACGGCGTCCTTTGGGTCGGCGATTATCTTGCAGACCTCAACAAGCGCGCGGGCGACAGAATCTTTGTGATTGAACTGGAGCCGTAGGCGACATATTGGAAGAAAGGAAATCCAACCGACAAGATAAACATCTTCATCTCAATCCGTCCAACACATTGAGAGATAAAAGGAGCAAAAATGTTCAAGCAACTGTATCCCAAGGCGCGATCGTTTGGCATGTACCTGCTCGTTGCGATTCTGGCATTTACCGCCGGGCAGACCGGAATCGTCAGCGCACACGGCGGCGACACGGCGCTGATCCATGCCTGTGTGAGCAAACTCAACGGTGCGGTCAAGATCGTTGGCGCAGGCAAGAACTGCCCTTCCGGTTATGATTCCCTGCATTGGGGAATTCAAGGGCCCGCCGGTCCGCAGGGGCCGAAAGGAGATACTGGCGATGTTGGCCCGATGGGACCCCAAGGCCTCCAGGGTGAAACGGGCGCCCCTGGCGCGCAAGGCCCGGCCGGGCCGCAAGGACCACAGGGCGCGACAGGTCCTCAAGGTCTTCCGGGGCCGGCCGGGCCGATGGGTCCTCAAGGGCCTGCTGGCTCTGTCAGTGTATATTTGAGATATGCCAACTATAGCGTTAACCCAACGCAAAATGGAAGTGGCTCGGCCGCTTGCGATCCTGGCGATAAAGTCATTGGCGGAGGCTTTGGCGGGATGAACCCCAATGTTTTTGTTCGATCCAGCACCGCTGGTTATGACGGAGCCACCAACACATGGTTCTGGAGTGTGGATGTTTACAACAATGGCGGATTAGCCACCTTCGTCTTCATCACCGCCATTTGTGAGGACACGACCCCGTAAAGCACAACAGAAGGATTGGCCTGTCATAGTAACCAGGTGATGAAAGCAGCCCTCCAATCAACCGGCCGCCTCGCGGCGGCCGGTGAATCAAAAACAACCGCCAGAGCGTTATTGGAGCATCAAAATTATGTTCACCCCCCCATCCATCTGCCGCCCTTGAATATTGGTTCTTCAAAGTCAATGCGGGACCCATTGCGCTTATTGTGGACTGGATCGAACGCCGCAAGCGAAAAGAACACTGCCTGCGGGCAAGCGTCCATT
>JAKANW010000650.1 GCA_021823555.1 Chloroflexota bacterium | reverse complement strand
CAGGTTGAACCAGTAATAACCCTGCTCTGAAAGCTGGTGCTTGAGCGACAGCGCCATCACCACCGCGCCCATGGACTTCAACTCCAGCAGGCCCTTGAGATACTCCTGCGGGAGATCGGGACACAACTTTGCCAGTAAAGCCGGGGACGCGGTGACCAGCACCCGGTCATAGGATTCGACCGATCCCGCCTCAATCGCCAGCCCAGCCTGCTCCCGTTTAATGGACTTGACCTTCGTCCCCAGCCGCACATCCACTCCCATCTCCCGCAGCCGGTCCGCGAACAGATCGGCGAACTTTTGGAAACCACCCTCGAATGTGCCCAGGCGTGTGGTGCGCGCCTTGATGCGCGCCCACATCCAGGCCATGTTCACATCCTGATAATACGGCCCGAACTTGCCAATCAACAGCGGCTTCCACATCTCTTCATAGACGCGCTTCCCGGCCCACTTCAACATCCAGGAATCAGCCGTCACTTTTTCGAGCGCCTGCCAGTTGTTCGTTAAACGGAGAAACAATCCGACAAAGCCGAACCTGATTTTGTCGAGACCAAACCCAAGTCCGGGAAAGAGAAGCGCTTTCGGGATCGAGTCGAACGGATAGAAGTTCCCATCGTGGTACATCACCGTCAGCGGACGCGGGAACAGTACCTTGTCTTCCCAGCCCAACTCGCGGATCAGCCCAAGCATGTGGCTGTCCGTCTGGAACCAGTGATGATAAAACTTCTCCACCGACCAGTCCCAATGCGGCTCCTTGAAACCACTGGCCAGCCCGCCAACGTAATTGGCAGACTCAAATACGGTTACTTTGTGCCCTGCTTTTTCCAGATCATACGCGGCAGCCAGGCCGCCAAATCCTGCTCCAATGATCGCGATTTTCATTTATCCTCGTTTGCACGTTTGAACGTTGAAGCGTTCAATTTTCTGTTTCTATTCTCAGCGAATCGCTCCACTGGATGCCCTCGCGCGCCAGGAAATAAGCCCCCAACAGCGTGATGGGTAACCATAATGCCACATGCAGCACGAGCGTGTATCCCGCCGCGGTGGCTTGGTCCACGCCATAAGCCGTCAGCACCGCGATACCCGGCGCATCGAACGTGCCGATATAGCCGGGTGCAGAGGGGATGGTGGTTGCCAGGTTGACGATACCGTTCATCAACATCAGCGCAAAGAAACTGACCTGGAACGGGAAGGCGTGCATCACAAACCAGTACTTGCCCGTTTCGAGAAGCCAGATAATGACCGAAGTAAAAAAGACCATCAGTACGTTGAATGGAGAGCGCAACGACGCCAGCCCATCCAAAAACCTGTTCATCAAACCGATGATCTTCGCGTGAAGTCGTTGCGGCATGAGATGTTCAATGAACCATAACCCAACCCTGGCCGTCACTTGCGGGAACATGGCCGCCAGCAAAAAGGCGGCCAGCGCGCCGATGAAAAACCCCGTGCCGATCACCGCCGCCTGCTGGATGTTGCCGACAAATCCTGATTCGCCGGTCAATTTCGCCAGCTCGGGCAGGTTGACGAACACGAAGGCCAGCATGACCACACCGTCGAAGATGCGTTCCACGATGATGGTCGCCAGTGAAGCTGAGATGGGCACATCCTCCCTGCGCTTCAGGATCACCGCCCGCAGCACCTCCCCCGCCCGGGCCGGATAAATATTGTTGCCCATATAACCGATGGTTGTAATGGGGAACATCGTTTCGGTCGGCACCTTCTTGATCGGCCCCAGCAGGTAATGCCACCTCCAGGCCCGCACCCACACGGCCACGAAATACACGGCGATGCCCGGCAGCAGCCACCAGTAATTCGCTTTTTCGACCACACTCCAAAACTGATCGAGACGCAGCCCCCGCAGGGAAAGCCAGATGAACGCGACGCTGATCAAAACGCCCAGCCAAAATTGCCATTTTTTCATGGGTGGGATTTTATCATGGCGTGCGGCCTGGCAGCGAATGGCAGTCTTATAATTGACTTGTGCCTGAACTTAACCGCCTCGCCCCGGACTTTGAGCTGCCCGGCCTCGATGGAAGTCTCCACCGCCTGAGCCATTATCGCGGCAGGATCGCAGTGGTCAACTTCTGGTCGTGCGCATGCCCGCACTCGGAACGGACGGACCGCTCGTTGATGTCCACCCTCGTCCAGCGGGGCCAGGAGGTGGTGATGCTGACCATCGCCTTGAATCGGAGCGAGTCCGCTCAAATGATGGCAGAGGCCGCTAAAACGCGGCGCATCCCACAGGTCCTGCTCGACCCGGGGCAAGTCGTCGCGAACCTGTATGAAGCGCAGGCCACTCCCCACGCCTTCGTCCTTGACCGGGATGGCATCCTGTGCTATCGCGGCGCGGTGGACGATGTCACCTTTCGTCACCGCGCCGCCGCGCGGTTCTACGTGGAAGAGGCCGTGGAGGCCCTGCTGGATGGCCGCCTGCCCGCCGTGGCTGAAACTCCCGCCTTTGGATGCACCATCGTGCGGGAAATTTAATGCTAGAATCCAAGCGTGATACTCACAGAAGCGCGTGTCAAGTTACTGAAGAAGATCCACCTTTTCCACGACATGCCTGACGAACAACTTCAGGAGATCGCCGAAAAGTTTGGAGAAGCCAGGTATGAGGAGGGTGAGGTTATTGTTGCGCAGAGCGCCAAGGCGGAAAATTTTTTCATCATCTTTAGCGGTAAAGTGGCAATCGTCCGCAAACAGGATAAGCGCGAACAACGCCTGGCGACATTGGTAGGCGGCGACTATTTCGGCGAGATGGCCATGGTCTCGAAGCGCCCGCGCTCGGCTACCGTGACAGCCGTGCTCCCAACCACCGTGCTGATCCTTTCATTCGAAAACTTCAACCAACTGCTAAAGAAGTATCCCAAACTTAAGCCAAACCTGGATGTGACGATACGTACCCGCATCCTGTCGCAAAGACTGCAGTTCAAGTGGCTGCGACAGGATGAGATGATCTATTTCCTGGCGCGCAAACATCCGGTTCTTTTATATGAGGCAATGGTCGCGCCTGCTTTTGTATTGCTCCTGCCGATTCTTTTGGCGTCCCTGTCTATTTTGATGAATGCCATTTCTCCGCTGGCAATCGGGATTGCCGTGCTGGTTTTCGACCTGGGTTGGGCTGTCTGGAGAGCCGTTGACTGGAGCA
>JAKANW010000649.1 GCA_021823555.1 Chloroflexota bacterium | reverse complement strand
TCTCACCACCAGCTGGCTGTGGCTGCCAATGATCCTATTCTGGATTTGGAACGTGCTGGACGCACACGCCCTGGCTTCCGGGAAACCCGCCCCATCTACATGGGGAATCGTGTTTGCCGCCATTATCCTATATGTCATTGCCTGGAATGTGACAGACGTCAAACTAAGCCGTCTGGTGGAACGCTTCAACGACGCGCGCACCGTGGCAGCCAACCTGCTCAACCCGGACGTGGTCACTATCTCCATCAACGGCCAGGACCAAGTCTGCAGTTGGAAATGTTTGTATGACTATGCCGACGCCAAACTGACAGGCCGCACTCCGGCGGGCGTGATTCGCGTCAGCAACAACCTGCTGGATATTGTCGGCAAAATGAAAATGCAGCCCGCCTCCCAATGGCAGATCCTGCTTGGAAAGGCGCAGCCCGGCGAAAGGGTCAATACATTCGTCGCGGGCAGCATGATCGAGACGATCGCCATGGGCCTGATGGCGACCATCTTCTCGACCATCCTGGCCGTCCCGGTCAGTTTCCTGGCGGCGCGTAACATCATGGAACGCGTGCCCGGCGGGACGGCCATCTACTACGTGGCGCGCACCGTCCTGAATATTGTCCGCGCCATCGACACGATCGTCTGGGGCTTGATCGTCATCGTATGGGTCGGCCTGGGAAGTTTTGCGGGCGTGATGGCCCTCACCATCCACTCCGTGGCCGCGCTGGGAAAATTGTTCTCGGAAGAGATCGAGCACATCGACCCCGGCCCCGTGGAAGCCATCACAGCCTCGGGCGCCAACCTGATCCAGACCATCCGCTACGCGGTCATCCCGCAGATCATCCCGTCCTTCCTGGCGTATGCCCTCCTGCGCTGGGACATCAACATGCGCTCCGCCACCATCGTCGGTTTTGTGGCCGGAGGCGGCATTGGCTTTTTCGTCGTTGAAACCACACGTATGGGCGGCTACCAACAATACGCGACCGCGCTCTGGCTGGTGGTGATCGTCATTGTGCTGGTGGATTACATCAGCGCCAAGTGGCGAGAAAATATTTTGAAGGACCAGCCGCCGCCCGAGAACGCCGCAAAACAGAATTCCACCCTCAAAGCGGTCCGCACGGCTTTCTACGTGATCGTGGGCATCCTTGCTTTCGCATATTGTTGGAACATCACCGAGATCAGCATTCGCGGCATGTTCAACCCGGGCAAAAACTTTGGCCAGTTGGTCAAAGATTTTGTGAGCATCGATCTCACCCCGGAAGTACTTAAAGTCGTTTTCCAACAGATGCTTGTCACCATCTTCCAGGCCATGCTGGCCACCACACTAGGGGCGCTGGCGGCCCTGCCGTTCAGCTTCTTAGCCGCCAAAAACCTGACCGGCCGCAGCCGCCTCTCCGCCTGGATTTACTTCCTGACACGCGCCGTCTTGAATGTCACCCGCTCGATCGAGGCGCTGCTCTTTGTGGTCATCTTTGTCTTCTGGGTCGGCATCGGTCCCTTTGCAGGGATGCTTGCCCTGGCAATCACTTCCTTTGCATTGATCGGCAAATTGTTCTCAGAAGCCATTGAGAACATCGAATCCGGTCCCATCGAGGCAGTCACCGCGGCGGGAGCGAACCGCCTGCAAATGATCTCATACGCCGTCCTGCCGCAAATCGTCCCGCCGTTCGTCTCCTACCTGATCTACCAATGGGACATCAACATCCGCATGGCCACCATCATTGGCTTTGCGGGCGGCGGCGGCATCGGGCTTACCCTCACCACGTTCTTTGGCTCCCTGCAATACCATAAAGCCGGAACCGTCGTGGCAGTAATTGTCATCGTGGTAGCGCTGATGGATTTTGCCAGTGCCAAACTACGGCAATCATTGATTTAGCTTGTTGCAGAGTCTCACCAAACGGGATGGCCTGTCAGCCGTCCCGTTTTTTGTTGGTACAATCCTGCCCATGTTCAAACGACTGTGGAAATGGACCTGGCGCCTCGCGCTGACCTTTGGCTTGCTCGGCTTTTTCGGGCTTTTTCTCCCCCGCCTGGTTTTCGTGCTCTACGCCAAACCTCGCACTTTTTCCGCCAAAGACGTTGCGCCACGGCGCGTGGCCATCGTCTTTGGCGCGGGCCTGTGGCGTGACGGCACACCGACCCCGGTCTTACAGGACCGTGTCCAGACCGCCGCGAATCTGTACTTCGCCGGAAAAGTGGAAAAACTGCTGATGAGCGGCGACAACCGCTTCGCCAACTACAACGAACCGGAGGCCATGCGTCAATATGCGCTCAAACTCGGCGTCCCAGACGCGGCGATCGTGCTCGACTACGCCGGCCGCCGCACCTACGACACCTGCTACCGCGCCCGCGACATCTTCCGCATCGACTCGGCCATCCTCGTCACCCAGGGATTCCACCTGCCGCGTGCGCTGTTCCTGTGCAACATGCTCGGCGTGGAAAGCGTCGGCGTGCCCGCCGACATCCAGTATTACCGCAAAGTCTCGCGCGCCATCTGGGAATTTCGCGAAGTGCTGGCCACGCTCGACTCGATCAACGATATTTTCTACAAAAAACCTGTGCCCGTTCTGGGTAACCCTGAACCAATTTTTACGGAGGCGTCATGACCCGCAACGAATCCCTTGCTCTTGTACGTGAGTTTGTAAAAAATGAAGGCCTTATCCGCCACATGCTATCGGTGGAAGCCGCCATGCGTTTCTACGCCGAAAAGTACGGCGAAGATGTGGAAGTTTGGGGCCAGCTCGGCCTGATCCATGATTTCGATTGGGAGATCCACCCCACCTTGGAGGAGCATCCCGCCAAAGGCGCGCCGATCCTACGCGAACGCGGCGTCCCCGAAGACATCATCCAAGACATTCTCAGCCACGCCGACCACACCGGCGTCCCACGCGACACGCTGCGCCGCAAGGCGCTCTACGCCTGCGACGAAATTACGGGACTGGTCACCGCGGTGGCGCTGGTGCGCCCGTCGCGTTCGCTGTATGACCTGGAAGCATCCTCCGTCAAAAAGAAATGGAAGGATAAGGCCTTTGCCGCTGGCACCAACCGCTCCGAAATGGAAGAAGCCGCCCGCGAGTTCGGCGTGGACATTTGGGAGCACACCGCCAACGTCATCACCGCCATGCGCCGCATCGCGCCGGAACTGGGGTTGGTGGGAAAT
>JAKANW010000648.1 GCA_021823555.1 Chloroflexota bacterium | reverse complement strand
CGTTTCTTCAATGTAGAAGCACTCAGGCGCCTTGATGTCTTCCAGGTTGATGCCGCCGAAGGTCGGTGCAATCGCCGCCACCACTTTGATGATCTCGTCAGGATCGTGGGAATTGACCTCGATGTCAAACACATCCACGTCGGCAAACTTCTTAAAGAGAACGCCCTTGCCTTCCATGACGGGTTTGCCAGCCAGTGCACCGCGGTCGCCGAGGCCCAAAATGGCAGTACCGTTCGACACCACTGCCACCAGGTTGCCCTTCGAGGTGTACTCGTAGGCCAGTTCTGGATCCTTTTCGATCTCCAATACCGGAACAGCCACACCTGGCGTGTACGCCAGGCTCAAGTCACGCTGCGTGTCCATCGGCTTGGTCGGGACAATCGCCACTTTGCCGGGTTTGCCCTTCAAATGGTGATATTCAAGAGCATCTTCACGTGTTATGTTAGCCATACAGCCTCCTGTGATGAATCATTTCGTTCCAACACCTTCATTATGGCACGACTTGCAAAAACAGCCTAGTTCCTTTTGTCACGATTCCAGGCGATACCTGCCAGTGCCATATAATGTAACTCAGCGCGGGGAAAAAAGTTATGCGTATTAACGAGTGTTAATGTATAATAAGGGCAGATTTGAAAATTCTGCCGCTCCGGCGGCCCTGGCTTATCAAACGGATTCTGGAACCTTTTCTGGCACGAATCTCCTACCCGGGAGTTTTTACCGGGAAGTCAACGTCTCGCAAGCTGGACGGGTTAATTTTGGAACAACAACTGACTTCACCGCCAATCTTCAGCCAGACGTGACGTAAGTTGTCGCGCATTTTGGCCTATCCCCTTCCCACTTCATACGGGACCCGGGGCTGGGCCACCCAACCCAGATGTTTCCGCAGCCGAGGCCAATGGTCGGCCCTTCGGCTGCGTTTATTTTAAGGACAATGCGAACCATCACCGCCATCCAGGCGCAAAAGAACCACCCGGATCGGGTCAACATCCACCTCGACGGGGAGTTTGCCTTCAGCCTAACCCGCATTGTCGCTGCCTGGCTCAGCGTGGGCCAGCGGTTGGATGATGAAAAGATCGCCAAATTGCAGGCCGAAGACGCCAGAGAACGAGCCTACCAGCGGGCCATGCTCTTCCTGAGTTATCGCGCCCGCTCTGAGGCTGAGATTCGGCAGAACCTGCGCAGGCACGAAATCCCTGACCCGGTCATCGAGGAGATCCTCGAGCGGCTGCGCCAGGAACGCCTGGCAGACGACAAAGAATTTGCCCGCGCCTGGGTGGAAAACCGCAACACCTTCCGCCCACGCAGCCGCCGGGCGCTAGCCCTTGAATTGCGCCAGAAGGGCCTGCCTGACGAGATCGCCCACGCCGCTTTGGCGGGGGTGGACGAAGAAACCCTGGCCTACGAAGCGGCCCGGAAACGGGTCAACAGGCTCAAGGGTCTGGAACGAAGCGAGTTCCGCAAAAAGTTGAGCGAATACCTGGCGCGGCGCGGCTTTCCCTACGATGTGATCACATCCACGGTCAGCCGCATTTGGAACGAAACACAATCTAATGACAACGAGGAACGTTTATGAGTCCGCTGCTTACCATCATCATTTCGTTAGTGACATTGGTTCTTGGCCTGTTGGTGGGTTATTTTTTTCATCGCTACCAGGCCGACCGCGAACTTCAAAATCAACAGCAAAAAGCTGATAGCATCCTGAAGGGCGCCAACGAACAAGCCCGCCTGATCGAAAGCCAGGCGCGCGAGAACGCAGTCAAGATCGTGCAGGCTGCCGAGGCTGAGATCAAGGAACGCCGCATCGAGTTGAACCGGGAAACCGAGCGTCTCGACAAGCGCCGCACCGAACTGGACAGCCGCGTCGACCGCCTCGAGCAGCGTGAACAAGCGGTGAACAAGCGCCAATCCACCATTGACCGGCGCGCCAACGAGATCGAAAAACTGCACCAGGATCAAGTGACAAAACTGGAGGAGATCGCAGCCCTCTCGCAAGACGAAGCGAAAAAGGAATTGTTCGCGGCCGTTGAACAGGAAGCGCGCGGCGACATGGCGCGCATCATCCGCCAGATCGAGACAGAGGCGCGTGAAGAAGGCGAAAAACGCGCCCGCAAGCTAATCGCCGACGCCATCCAGCGCGTGGCTTCCGAGCACGTGGCCGAAGTGACGCGCGCCGTCGTGACCCTGCCGAACGAAGAAATGAAGGGCCGCATTGTAGGCCGCAACGGGCGCAATATCAAAGCCTTCGAGCAGGCGGCGGGCGTGGACGTGATCGTGGACGACACCCCAGATTCCGTGACCATTTCCTGTTTCGACTCGGTGCGCCGCGAGGTGGGCCGCCGCGCTCTCGGCCGCCTGATCCAGGACGGGCGCATTCACCCGGCGCATATTGAAAAGATCGTTGAAGATGAAACCAAGGCTGTCGAGAAGATCATCAACGAAGCCGGCGAACAGGCTGCCTACGAGGCAGGCATCGCCGGCCTGCATCCCGAAATCCTGCGCATGATGGGCCGTTTGAAATTCCGCACTTCCTACGGGCAGAACCAACTGGCTCACGCAGTGGAAGTTTCCAAGCTGGCAGGCATCCTGGCCGCTGAATTGGGTGCGAACGTTACCCTGTCCAAGCAGGGCGGCTTCCTGCATGATATCGGCAAGGCTATGGACCACAACCAGGAAGGGACGCACGCCTCACTGGGCGCGGAGTTCTGCCGGCGTTACGGCGTGAACCCGGTAGTGGTCAATGCCATCGCATCCCACCACCACGAGGTGGAACAGGATACCATCGAGGCTGTCATCGCCGAGTCTGCCGACGCCATCTCCGGCGCGCGTCCCGGTGCCCGCCGCGAAGACCTGGAAGCCTACATCAAACGCATCCGCACGCTGGAGGAAATGTCCATGTCCTTCGAGGGTGTCCAGCAAGCCTTCGCCATCCAGGCCGGACGCGAAGTGCGCGTCATCGTCAAGCCCGAAGCCATTGACGACCTGGCCTCCACCCGCCTGGCACGCGACATCGCCAAGAAGATCGAAGAGACCATGCAGTACCCGGGCCAGATCCGGGTGACGGTGATACGGGAAACAAGAGCGACGGAGTATGCGAAGTAGGGGAAATCAACCAAACCTCCTCTCAGTGTTGAGAGGAGGGTTTTCAAGA
>JAKANW010000647.1 GCA_021823555.1 Chloroflexota bacterium | reverse complement strand
TTGCCAATTTCAGATTTGCTTTCTAAAACCCGCAATGGCTTACAAACTGGTCCATTTGGCAGTTCACTAAAACGCCATGAATATGTTGCAGAGGGAATACCAGTTTGGGGCATCAATAATTTAGGCGAAAACAGGTTTATTGAAGACAATCCTTTGTACATCACAGAAGAGAAGTTTCAACAATTGCAAAACTACACTGTTGAAAAGGGCGACATTTTTATTTCAAGAGCGGGAACAGTCGGGCGAATGTGTGTGGCTTATCCAAGTGTAAGTCCTTCGATAATCGGAACAAATCTTGTAAGAATTTCTCTGGATTTTGAAATCATAAATCCAGAATATTTCACTGCGTTGTTTTCATACTTTGGCTCAAGATTTGCCAGCCTAAAGATGACAGATGATGAGAATGCTTACTCTTTTATAAATCCAAGTATTTTACGAACCATGAGAATCCCTGTTCCCCCACTCCCCCTGCAAGAGAAATTTGCGCGGGTCGCGGCGCGGGTGGATGGTCTGCGCGCCCGTCAAGCCGAGGCAGAGCGGCAGGCGGAGGGGTTGTTTCAAAGTCTGCTGGCGCAATCCTTTGGAGATTAAAAATGCCGAGAAAACCTACCATTCCCCTTGAAATCCATGCTGAAGTGCAAAAACTGGTGGATGAATTCAATAAAGAGCATTTCAAAAAAGCAGACCCAATTATGCGCGCGTTCTTTGGAAATAAAGTCAAGCCTGGGCATTCAGCGCGTATCAAAGGCAAATATCTTTATCTAGATCGAAACGAACACATTTGGCCTGCCCGAATGGTACGCGCAAATCCATGACTGGCGGGCGCAGCGTCCATCGGTCCGATTCGGCCCGATAAACAACCGCCTCGTTCTGTTCGAGATGCGCCGCCGCGCCGCGGGTCGTGTCATTCGATGATATAATACACGCCGTATCCCAAAAAACGACGGTGCTACGGCCAGTCCTTTTGTCAGGACTGGCGTTTTTCTTTTCGCGGCAGGTTATGGAGGTCTTATGGAATTTCAGATCGGTGATCCGGTTGTGCACTGCAATTATGGGATGGGCACTGTAATAGCCGTAGAGGAGCGCACATACAATGAATCGAAAACCACCTATTACAAAGTCCAGGTAACCGACCTTACCATCTGGGTCCCCGCCGATGAAAACCTGAATAGCCGCCTGCGAGTCCCAACCAGCGCTTCCGGGTTCAGGAAAATGCTCGGCATCCTATCCACCCCAGCCGAAAACCTGCCCAAGGACCGCCGCGAGCGGAATTTGCTCCTCCAGAGCCGCATGAAAGATGGCGCGGTCGAGTCGCTCTGCCAGGTGATTCGCGACCTCTCCCACTTTCGCCGCGACCGCAGTTGGAGCGAATACGATAGCGCCCTGATGAAGCGCGCGCAAAAGGCCCTGATCGGGGAATGGACCTTTATTCTTTCCGTCACGCCCGAGCAGGCCGAAACGGAACTTCAGAAACTTGTCGCACATAAAATGGATTGAGGCAAATACCGTGCAATCACAAGAAAAAACGATCATCCTGCGCGTCGTAGAGACTTTCATCCGTTCCGGCGATGCCGCAGATGAAGAGGTCAAAGTCACCAGCCTGCCGGCCGGCAAGACCAGTTACGTGGAACAGACCGGGGAGGAAGGCCGCACCGTCATGCTCGATGAATATCGCATTGGCGGCCGTGTTGTTTGGGCGGGATACAGCACGCGCAGTGGAACGGTCTACCTGAGTCCGGCGCGAACCTGATCCCGGTCCGATTTCGAGAAGAATTTCGATCATCCCCCGGCGCGCTAGCGGGAACTCATTGCGCCCACCCAACGTTTAATAAAGTGTGAAAAATCGCTTCCACGTGGAAGCGCCGCGTATATTCCCAAAAACAGGGAGCGCGCGCAAGGCTTGTCTGTTTTTTGGGAAGGAAGGAAACCATGTTCCGCAAACTCCCAATTCAACGCATCCTCCTCGTCGCATGCCTGGCCATCTCATTATTCGTGGTTGAACCGGCCGACGCCCGTTCAGGCGAGACGTCTGCGCGATACGCCGCCACCGTGCCAACCACCGTCTTCCCGACCGGGACCTTGCCCATCAAACGCATCGTCTACATTTGGACTGCCGTGGATGGAGCGACCACCTACGAACTGCAAGCGGTTCAGGGCGGGACCGCTGTCGTGGATCAGCTCGTGGACTCCACCGCCTGCGTTGCTGGCACCTGCTCGGCCATGCCCGTCGTGGACCTTGCCAACGCCGCCTACAACTGGCGGGTCCGGGCGGTGATCGGGGGCGTCTACCAAACGTTCAGCCCCTGGCAGGCGTTCAGCGTGAACAGCGCGGACACGTCCGGCTTCTACTCCCCCTTCACGTCAGAGATGAACGGTTGGGTGGCCCACAAAGGCACATGGTCGCTTGAATCTTCCAACTATCTCACCACCCTCGGCGTATCGGCGAAAGCCGCCACCATCAGCCACGTCAACGATTACTCCACACTGACATTCGAAGTCCGCATGAGGCGCTACGGCTGCGCCGGCTGCGCCAACGTTCTCGCCATCCGCGGCAACCCGGTCCTCGATTCGGTCGGCTGGTGGACAACGGAATACACTTTCGACTACACCAACAATGGTCTCTTCTCGGTGTGGAAGGACAACAATGGGACCTACACGGCCCTCAAAAATTGGACCAGCACCTCGGCCATTGTCCAGGGCGGTTGGAACACATTGAAGGTCACCGCCAGTGGATCCACGTTGAAGTTCTATATCAACGGAACACTCGTCTGGTCGGGCGCCGACTCGGCGTATGCCAGCGGGCGCGTGGGCATCGGCATGTACCGCAATAGCACCAGCACCGGCAACAAACTCTTCGTGGATTGGGCGCAACTGACTACATCGGTTCCTGCCTCTCCCGAAACAACCATAGTCGAGAAGATTCCCGAAGACCAAGTGGAAGTCCCCGGTGGCGACCACAATATGGCTCCGTAAATTACTCGCTACACGAAATCGCCCCCGCGCCGTCATGGTTGCGGGGGCTTTTTGTTTTACATCTTGACACGCCAGAGTTCAGGGAATATAATCCCAATCATCATATTCATCCGATTAATCATAAAAATCCGATGTTACGCGAACGAACGCCTCTGCCCCTCTCCGAATTTATGCAATATCT
>JAKANW010000646.1 GCA_021823555.1 Chloroflexota bacterium | reverse complement strand
ACGCGCGCTTGAAAAGCCGATGGATCAGCGCAAATGGGGCATGGTGATCGACTTACGCAAATGCACTGGTTGTAATGGATGCGCAGTTTCCTGTATCCAGGAAAACAAATTGCCGCCTGGCGTGGTCTATCGCCCGGTGCTGACCGAAACGACCGGGACATATCCGAACATTGCCCGCCGCTTCGTCCCCCGCCCCTGCATGCACTGCGAACAGCCATCCTGTACACCTGTCTGTCCAGTCAGTGCCACCTGGAAACGTTCGGATGGCATCGTCATCGTGGATTACGATATGTGCATCGGCTGCCGCGCCTGTATTACGGCCTGTCCGTACAATGCGCGTTCGTTCGATGCCGGTCGATTCTACGGCGATGAGGAGGGCGGCGAACGCCAACCTTACGAATTGATTCCATCGCCTGAATACAAGGAAGCCCGCGTCCGAAGCGATGGCAGTTCGCCGATTGGCAATGCGCGCAAATGCCATTTCTGCATTCATCGCATCGAGCGCGGCGAGTTGCCTGCCTGTACGCTCAGTTGCATGGGACGCGCCACCTATTTCGGCGATCTGAACGACCCGCAGAGTCTGGTTTCCGAGCTGGTTGGCAAACCCAATATTATGAGAGTCAAGGAAGAACTGGGCACCAAGCCACAGGTCTTCTATCTGGTGTAGGAGGACAACATGAAAAAGACAAATAACAAATCCTTCTCGCGGCGTGATTTCCTCAAGGTCGGCGGCTTGACCGCCGGAAGCCTGGCAGTTGCGGGAGCCATGCAATCCGGATTCAAGACCATCACGGAAGCCCAGGCGAAATCCCTCCAGCAGTCCGCCGACAAAACCGTATACAGCGCCTGCGTGATGTGCCCGGCCGAGTGCGGCATCGCCGTCAACGTCAACAAGAGCGGCGTTGCCACGTCGATCTTTGGCAACCCATATGCGCCTCTCAACTCCGGCGTCATGTGCGCCAAAGGTTCATCTGGTTTGCAGATGGTCTATAACGCCAATCGCATCAAGTATCCGTTGATGCGCGTGGGCGAGCGCGGCGAGGGAAAATTCAAGCGTGTCTCGTGGGATGAGGCGCTTGAATATATTGCCAACAAAATGATCGAATACAAGAAAAAGAACGGAGCGGAAAGCATCATCATGGACTGCGGCGATGTGACTGACCGCGACCCGTATTATTACATGTTCCGCGCCTTCGGCACTCCCCAAACCGTGGAACACGGATCAATTTGTGACACGCCGCGTCGTCATGGTCCCAAATTGATGTTCGGCGGCAAGCGCGTCGAACCCGACATCATGCGACCGGTGCTCGTGCGTCAACCCGACGGCACGCTGAAGAACGATTACAGTTACCGCACCAAACTGATCGTCTATGCCGGCTGGAATCCCTTCACCGCCACCCGCATCGTTTACGAATCGCGCGGCACAGTGGAAGCCAAACTGGCAGGCGCCAAGATCATCGTGATCGATCCGGCGTTCTCGAACACCGCCACCAAAGCCGATCAGTGGATTCCCATCCGCCCCGGCACCGACCCCGACCTGTTCGCGGCGGTCCTGCGTTACATCCTTGAGAACAACGATGACGAGAATCCCCTGCGCCGCTATATTGACTGGTCGTTCCTCGAATACAGCAACGGCTGGGAGGACTTCCAGTCCGAATTCAAGAGCATGTGGCACAAGAAGGACCCGCTCAATGGGCTAAACTACTTCACGCTCGAATGGGCCGCAGAACGCACGGGCATTGATGCCAAGACCATTGAGGAATTGGCGCATACCTTCGGCATTACCAAGCCGGCTGCCTGGGTGTGGGGCATGAATGGTATTGGACATCACTACAATGGCTATGTAGCCGCCATCATTGGAACGGCGCTCAATGTGATCACGGGCAACATGGAAGTACCCGGTGGTGCAATTGACACCGAACTGGTCAAGAGCGACAAGGGCGGTGCGGCCAAAGGTGAAAGCTTCAACAAGCGCGAAGTCACACGGGTAATCAATGGCGTGGAAGTGGTTGCTGAGCAAGAAAAACTTCATATGGATTACTTCGGCGACTGGCCAGCAGGTTGGGATGATGTCGTTGGCGACTACCCGCGCCGCTTCCTCGAGGGCGTTACCCTCAAGCAGGGTCCTTTCCGCGGGTACAAATATCCAATCAACGCCTTCTTCATTCGCACCGGCAACCCGGTCATCACCGGCTCCAATACGGATACGTGGATTAAGTCCCTGACTGCCAAGGACGGAGATGAGTACCGCGTGGGATTGGTGGTTTACATTGACACACCCTTCCTCGAAACCGGCATGTATGCCGACATCGTCCTGCCGGAAGCCAGTTATCTGGAACGCATGAGCCTGTGCGATATCTATCCCAGCCATCAGCTCATTTACCTGCGCGACTTCGCCATTGACAAACTCTACGAATCGAAGACGCAGTACGATATTTGCTGGGCGCTGGCAAGGAAACTCTCCGAAAAAGGCGATCCCGATATCAAGCCGGAAGAAATCTGGGAGAAATATCCCACTGAGGAATCCTTCTGGGATGAAGCCATCAAGGTGGCGCCGGGACGAAATCACGCCGGCCTGCCCCTGCCCTATCCCAAATTACCGGTCAATTACAAACTCGTCGGCACGCCCGATTCGTTGGAAGCAGGCAAGGTGGAAATTGACGATGAAAAGAAAGTGGTCAAGGGCGATGCGGTGACAGTTGCATGGATGCGCGAACATCATGGCGTGGCGGTCTGGCCCATGTCGTGGTATCGCTTCAATAACGGCGGCGTGCTCAAAACCGACAGCAAGATGGTGGATTTCGTCTGGGATTACGAAGTGGAAAAAGACGGCGAAAAGCAGCGCAAAGGCGGTTACTCCAAATACAACAAACTCATCGAAGAATCCGGCGAGACGCCTCGCAACATCAAGCCATTGAAATGGCAAAAGTACCCCAGGACCTTCTACTGGTTCGAGACGCTTTGGAATCCGTTCACCAACCCCGATTACGCCAAGTATAAGGATGAGTATCCCTTCCAGGTCATCTCGGGACGTATTCATCACGCCATGTCCGGCACACAGATGGTGGACTGGCTGGGCAGAATCCCGACCGAAGACCTGTGGATGCCGTTCAACGATGAGCGCGTGGTCGAGGAAATGATCGTCGGACCGGACGGTCCC
>JAKANW010000645.1 GCA_021823555.1 Chloroflexota bacterium | reverse complement strand
CGCGAAGTGGCACTGACCAAGCCGATCATCGTCATCAAGCCGGGCCGAACCGCAGGCGCCGCGCGCGCGGCTGCCTCCCACACCGGTTCGCTCACCGGCTCCGACGAAGTGCTCGAGGCGGCGTTCCGCCGCTGCGGCGTGCTGCGCGTCAACAACATTGGCGACATCTTTTCCATGGCGGAAGTTCTGTCCAAACAGCCGCGTCCCAAAGGACCCAATCTCACCATCCTGACGAACGCGGGCGGCCCTGGTGTGCTAGCCACCGACGCACTCATCACTACTGGCGGAAAACTAGCCGAGATCTCACAACCGACTATGGAAAAACTTAACGAGATCCTGCCGCCGCAGTGGAGCCATAACAACCCGGTGGACATCCTTGGGGATGCCTCGCCGGAACGTTATGCCCAAGCCTTGGAAATCGCCGCTAAGGATGAGAACAGCGACGGTCTGCTGGTCATCCTCACGCCGCAAGCCATGACCGATCCCACCGCCACCGCCGAAGCGCTCAAGGATTATGCCAAAAGTTACGATAAGCCTATCCTGGCATCGTGGTCTGGCGGCAAAGACATCGCCGCCGGTGAAGCCATTTTGAATCAAGCCGGCATTCCCACCTACATGTATCCCGACACCGCCGCGGAAGCATTTACCTACATGTGGAAATACACACGCAACCTGCAATCCATTTACGAAACTGTGGAATTTGTGGGCGGCGGCGAAAGCGCCAACCTTGACCGCGAACTCGCATCCGCCATCATTGACGGCGTCCGCCAGGGAAAGCGAACACTGCTGACCGAGGCGGAATCCAAACAATTGCTGGCGTCCTACCACATTCCCACTGTCCCCACTCTCGTCGCCAAAAACGCAGACGAGGCGGTCAAGGCCGCAAAGCAACTGGGCTATCCGGTTGTGCTCAAACTACACTCGGAAACGATCACTCACAAAACAGACGTGGGCGGTGTGCAGCTCAATTTGCAGGATGAGACGGCTATTCGCACTGCCTTCGAAGCTATCCGCAAAGGCGTGACGGAAAAGGTCGGGCAAGGACATTTCCTCGGCGTAACTGTCCAACCCATGATCAAGCTCGATGGGTACGAATTAATTGTAGGGTCCAGCATCGACCCACAGTTCGGGCCCGTGCTCCTATTTGGAATGGGCGGTCAGCTCGTTGAGGTCTTCAAAGATCATGCCCTCGGGCTGCCGCCGCTCAATACCACGCTGGCGCGGCGCATGATCGAACAGACCAAAATTTACGAAGCGCTCAAAGGGGTACGCGGCCGCCAACCCGTAGATCAAACCGCCCTCGAACAGTTGCTGGTGAACTTCAGCCAGTTGGTGGTCGAACAGCCATGGATTAAAGAACTCGATATCAATCCACTCATCGCCGCGCCCGAGGGCCTGCTGGCACTGGACGCGCGCGTTGTGCTCCACGATGCGAGCGACGAAAGCAAACTCCCGAAACTGGCGATCCGCCCCTACCCAAACCAATATGTCGCCCCGTGGACAATGAAAGATGGCCGCCAGGTGATCATCCGCCCGATCCGCGCCGAGGACGAAATGCTCATGCACGGATTTCACGCCTCGCTTTCGGACAAGACGGTCTACCTGCGCTACCTCTCCCCCATGATGCTGAGCTGGCGCGTCACGCACGAACGGCTGGCGCGCATGACCCACAATGATTACGACCGCGAGATCGCGCTGGTGGTGGAAGGCGAGGAAAACGGTGAACGCGCCATCTTTGGTGTGGCGCGCCTGAGCAAACTGCGTGGCACGAACGAGGAAGCCCGCTTCACCATGCTGGTCAGCGACAAGTATCAGGGGCAGGGTCTCGGCAAGGAAATGATGAAACGCATCATCCAGATCGGCCGGAACGAAAAAATCAAGACCATCATCGCCATCATGTCGCCGGAAAACACCGCCATGCGTGAACTTTGCCGCGCGGTTGGTTTTACATCCTTCGAGACCGAACCCGAGAACAACATGCTCAAGGCCCAGATCAACCTGTAGCCGCTTCCTTCCGGACCCGGAGCCTGCTTCTGTTCCCTCAGCCTCCGCCTCGCAGATAGGCAATGCAAACCCGCCTCTGCTTGAAATAGCAAAGGCGGGTTTCGTTATTTCAAAGGCAACTCATTTTTTCTCAAACAAGCATTTTATACCGGCTACGCGCAAACTCAAAAAGTCACCGATTACAATGGAGCCAGAATGCTCTCCATCATCTTTGCTACGGACTGGTACACCGAAGAGGTATCTGGCAGGTCCACCAACGGCTTGCCGGAAAATTCAAAAGTGGACAGTTCGTTGTTCGCCGGGATGGTTCCCAACAGCGGCACATTCATTTTGTCCACGAAAGCTTTCAACTCAGCGGGCATCTCGTTTCCGGTCAGGCGGTTAAGGATCAGGTAGGCATGTTCAATGCGGATGTCCAACTCGTTGCGCATGTCGGCGATACGCTGGGCCGCAACCAGCCCGCGCTGGGTGGGGTCGCTGACGATGAGCAGATGCTGGACGTCACGCGTGGTGCGCCGCGAGAGATGCTCCATCCCGGCTTCGTTATCGATCACCACGTAGGCGTAGTGCCGGCTCATTCCATCGATCACCTCGCGCAGGTTGTGATTGACCGCACAGTAACAGCCCTGCCCCTCGCCGCGTCCCATAGCGATCAGGTCAAAGCGCGCGCCCTCGGCCAGCGCGGATTGGACGTGGTATTCGAGATAGTCGCGTTTGTTGACACCGCCGGGAAGCGCCCCCATGGCTGCCCCACCCCCCAACAGCGATTCCTTAACCTGTTGTAGCATATCCTCGCGGATGTCGCCCACCGTCCATTCGAGATCGAGGCCGAGCACCATGTTCAAGTTACTGGATGGGTCGGCATCAATGGCCAGGATGCTGCCCGGCTGGTTTTGCACCAGCCATTTGATGACCATGCCCGCTACTGTCGTTTTTCCAACTCCGCCTTTTCCTGCTAAAGCGATTGTCGTTGTCATACCAATACCCTTTCAAGTTCAATTCATTTGACCAGAGCCGGCCGGTTCCGGTCATAGATGCTATTCAATTCGCACAAGCGGGCGCGTAGTTCGCCGGTCAATGCGGACGCGTCCATGCGCCATTCCCAGTTACCGCCCAAACGGCTGGGGTAATTCATGCGCGCTTCGCCGCCCAGTGCC
>JAKANW010000644.1 GCA_021823555.1 Chloroflexota bacterium | reverse complement strand
AACAAGTTGACGTTATTCTTCGCGAAATCGTCAATGGCAACCACATCCACCGAAAGCCATTTGTCACTGCTTGGAGTACGCACGCGGAAGTTGATCACGCGCCGGCCTTCGGCATCCGCGATTCCCTTAGTATCACGGATGGTGGTTAGGATATCGCTGTCGAAGTCCGCCATGCGAAGTTCAATGTTGGCGGGATGATTCGCAGCATAACTGGCGCTCATGTCGTGGGCGATGATTTGGTACGCCCCGGCGATCACGCCAATGGAAAACACTCCCACCGCAATGGAAAGAACAACGAGCAGAGTACGAGCTTTGTTGTCGATTAAATCATGGATGACTTTACGCCATCTGGGTCGAATATTCATCAAAACGTACAGACTTTCCTTTTTCATCATCCTGAGCGGAACACACAACTTACATGCAGCTCCGCTCAGGACTACGGGTTATTGCAAAAGTTCAGCAATCTCCTCGTTGGTATACGGCTTCAATTGCACATCGCGCACCCCTGCGCGCAGGAAGTACGTCACGCGCTCGGGGTTGATGGCCGTGGTCAAAACAATGGTACGCGCCAATAATTTGGCCCCGGTGAGCGCTTGCAGTGCCTCGTCCATGTTGACCGAGGCGCAATGCTCATCTACCAGAATCAAATCGGCCTGCGGAATCTTCGTCACGTCGGTGGTACGCGTCAGTTTGACACCCATCTTCGCAAGTGAGTCAGCGAATTGCTTCGCCCAGGCATCGTCATCGTCGATCAACACCACACTTGAAACTTTGGCCTCTGCCACGGCTTCATTCTTGACCTTCCCTTGCGGGATATAGATCGCCACAGTGGCGCCCTGCCCCTCCTCACTGACCAAGCCAATGCGTCCCTGCGCCTGCGAGATGACGTGCATCGCGGCGGGCAGACCCAGCCCGTGATGGTCACTGCCATGCGTAGAGAAAAACGGCGACCAGGCCTTACGCTGAACCTCTTCGCTCATGCCTTTGCCATTATCCTCGATCAGGACTTCCAATACGTTGGGTTCCTCGATGGGACGCGCACTCACCTTCACCGACTTGGCTCCGGCCTCCACTGCGTTCTGTAACAGGTTGCCGAAGGCGCGCGTCAGCTGTGTGCTGTCCGCAATAACGTAAGCGGCTTCGGGGTCAATCGCTACTTGCAACAAATCATCGGGGATATTGCGCTGATAGAGCGCAGTCTGCAACACATCCGCCAGCAAAACCGGGCGTGGACGCACCTCGCGCACCGCGCCAATCAACTGCTCTTTGACCTCGGTGATCTGCGCCGCGCTTTCGGCGATCATCTCCAAATCTTCCTTCAACGATTCGTTGTCGATCTGCCCGGCTTCGAGTTCGGCCTGCAAACGAGAGACAATCATCGAAATGGGCAGGGTCTTGTTACCGATCCAATGGATGGCTTCGGTGGTGGCGGTGGTCAACGCTTCAAAGACGCGGTTGCGCAAAATCTCGGCGTGCGCCTCGCGCAATTCAATGATCGCCCGCGCGTTGTTGATGGCAACCGCCAGATGTTCGGCCATGGTCATCAGGGTGGTGATATCGTCCTGGCTAAAGGCGCGTTCCTCCACACTTTGGATGGTCAGCGCGCCCAGTACCTTCCCGCCGTAGATGAGCGGCAGCGCCATCTCGGAGCGCGTGTGGGGCAGGTGCGGATTCTTAAAGAAGACGCGCTCCTCCCCAACGTCCAGAGCAATGCGCGCCTCGCCAAACGCGATGCACGCGCCAATCATCGAGTTCGATCCGACCTTGAGTTTGTAGCCTTCGCTGATCATGGCCGCGCCCGCTTCGCCGCGTCCAGCACGCAGGACAGCATATTCTCCTGCTTCGTCCACCAGGAAGACGCCCGCGTAGTAAAAGCCGTACGCGTCACAGATGATGTCCACGGTTTGCGGCAGGAGGATGTCGAGCACCAAAATGGAGGTGACTTCCTTGCCGACCTTGTTGGAGGCCTGCAAGAGTTTCGAGCGCCGCTCGGCCTGGCGCAGCAGGTCCCGGTTAGCACGATGCGTCTTGGAATTTTCAATAGCGATTGCCAGCTGGTCGGCCATGGTTTGCAGAGCAGCAATATCATCTTCGTTGAAGGCGGCCTCCTGGGTGCTCTGCACGGTTAACGCGCCGATGACATCATCGCCGGCAATCAAAGGCAGAGCCATCTCGGAGCGCGTCTTCGGAAGGTGGGGATTCTCAAAGAAGACCGCCTCCGCCCCAACGTCAAGAGCGATGCGTCCCTGGCGGTTTTGGATCGACGCGCCGATCATCGAGTTCCCGCCCACCGCGAGTTTGTGCCCCTCCGCCACCATGGCGCGGCCCGCCTCACCACGGCCCGCGTGTAGGACGGCGTATTGCCCGGTTTCGTCGAGCAGAAATACGCCTGCGTAATAAAAACCAAACTCATCGCAAATGATATCTACGGTGCGACGAAATAATTCCTCCGGGTCGAGAATGGTGGCGATGTTACGCGCCGCGCGCGCGGCGGCTTTCAACAAGGTTGCGTGACGTTCAATGGAAGATGGTGTCATGTGTTCCTCTTATTTTCGTGTTGGTGGGCCGGTAACTGCACTGCCGGCCTCTCGCAATTCAACTGCTCGTAAACAGCGAATTTTTTATCCCTTCAAAATTGTCTCAATCAATTCCACCAGGCCTTGTTCGCGGCCTTTGACAAAGAACGCGCTCGCGCCGCCCGACACGGCATCCTTCGCTTTATTAACCTCATCGTACGCGGTCAAGATCACAACGGGCAGGCCAGCTTTCTGCTTCTTGAGATCCGCCAGCAGGTCCAGCCCCGCGCCGGATTTGGGCAGGCCGTCGAAGCCGGGCATGTTCAAATCCAGCACCGCAACAGACACATCCCCCGCGTGCTGTGCAAAGGTCTCGCTTCCGGCGCGGCAATCTGTTGCCGTCAACACATCGAAGCCGGCCCGCAACAGCGTCTTTTCGAGACTCCGCAGCACCAGTTTTTCATCGTCTACCAACAATACAGTCGTCATCGTGCCTCCTTGAATTTTATTTTTTGTACACGGATAACGCAGATACATCATAGGAGCGCACGGATTTTTTTAAATTTATGCCGTGCTCATCCGTGTAATCAGTGAATTCCGTGTACCACATTTCCATCACTCCGCCGCCGGCAACAGCACGTAAAA
>JAKANW010000018.1 GCA_021823555.1 Chloroflexota bacterium | reverse complement strand
CTTGAGCTAACAAATTTAGGTTTGGTTTTTCGTCAACCTCTTTTGGCAATGTTAGGCTACCTGTTTTTGTGCCTTTTGTTGTATATAAATCAATTTTCAACATGTTTATTCTTATTGGCTATTAGCTGCTTCTTGTTTTGGTTCTTCTGTCTTAGCTTCTGCTTTAGCCTCCCCAGCGTCAGCTTCACCCTCTCCTTCTACAACTTGTGCTACTGTTTCGTGTTCAAGCTCTTTAAGACTTCCCGATTTGATTTTGTTGACAGTCAAGAGTGATCCGACTGTTCCAGGAAGTTGTCCAGAAATTTGAATTTCTCCTGTTTCTGCATTGACTGAAATTACGTGTAGGTTTTTGACCGTCACACGGTCACTTCCCATTCTTCCCGCCATTCTTTTTCCTCTATAAACTCTTCCTGGCGTTGTGGTTTGACCAATTGAACCTGGCGCGCGTTCACGATCACTCTGTCCGTGCGTTCTAGGTCCGCCCCTAAATCCATGTCTTTTGACTACCCCTGCACAGCCCTTGCCTTTCGAAATACCCGTTGCCTTGCCGAGCAACTCCGCCATCACTTCATTGGCCGGGATGCCGCAATTCAAGGCTACGCCGTGGTCGCGATAGGCGGTAATCACGCGATCACGCGGCTCACGCGCTGCGATAATGCCCGTGCTGACCGCTTCCTGCCCAATATACAAGTGCATGAAACCGCCGATCTTGCCTTGCTGGTATAGTTCGGCCCCGCGCTCTTCCACGCGGCGGATCAGCACCATCTGATGATATAGATCGAGTTGTTGTTCCTTCTTCATTACCTGTACTCCGTAAAAGACTGCAAAAAATAACACCATCAAACTTCTGGCGTTGTGCCTGGCAAACCAAACAGGGCATTATATCAGAGAATTTTAGTCCAATTTTCTATCAAATTCTCTCTATCTTTGCGGGCCGGATTGATAATCCGACTTACGGTACAATAAGCTTATGAACTGGCTCACAGGCAGCTCCCAGGGCGAGACAAAACGGCTGATCTCTCAGTTGACAGATCCGACCAAACGCGAGCGCGCCGCGCAGGGTTTGATCCAACTCGGCGCCGACGCCGCGCCCGCCCTGGTGGAAGCGCTTCAAACGCGGGACCCAAACCTGCTTCCGCTCATCGGACAGCTCCTCGTCCGACTCGGTCCTGCCGCCACCCCTGCGCTGGTCCAGGCGCTGCGCACCGCCCATCCCGAAGTCCGCCAGCGCGCCGCGGATATACTCGGCCAGGCGAAAGACCCGGCCGCGATCCCCAGCCTGCTGGAGGCCCTGCGCGGTGAGTACTATACTGTGCGCGCCCGCGCCGCCGGCGCGCTGGGTTCCTTTGGCAACCGAGGCGCAGTCCAGCCGCTATTGGCCGCCTTGAAAGACCACGAACCTGCCGTCCGCATGGCGGCCGCGCTGGCGCTGGGCCGCTTCCGTGACCCGGACATCTTCGATGACATTGCCAATCTGTTGCTCGATGATACCGATCTCGAGGTACGCCAGGCCGCAGCACGCGCCCTCGGCGGGACGAAACACCCGGCAGCCCTGCCCTATCTCATGGACGCGCTGCGCGACTCATTCTGGTGGTATGAGCGCGAAGCCGCCGCATCCGATTTGCTGGATGCGATCGAGGCCATGGGCGCGCCGGCCGTTGAACCGCTGATCGAAGCGCTCAAGGACCGGGAAGGCACAGTGCGAAAATTTGCAGCCATCCTGCTGGGCCGCTTGGGAAACGCCAACGCCATCGAGCCATTGGGCATGGCGATCTATGACCTGCACGACGAGGTGGGAAAAGCCGCAGCCGAGTCGCTGGCCCAAATTGGCGGAGCCAGCTTTGAGGTCCTGGCGGAAGCGCTGCGCCATCCCGAACCGGGCATCCGCCTGCACGCCGTCACAGCCCTGGGAAAAATCCGGGACACGCGTGTCGCACCAGTTTTGTTGGAAATGCTCCACGACCCAGAACGACTGATCCAGGTGCAAGCCATTGAATCACTCGCCCAATTACGCGACCCGCACGCCAGGCCAGCCCTGCGAGAGTTGGCCGCGGACCGCGCGGACAGAGAACTGGCGGCCCGGGCAAAAGAAGCTTTGCAGAAGATCAATTCGACCGGCATGTAACGCCGGTCGAATTTTTTGTCTCACTCGTTTTCGAACATGACTTTGATGGCTTTTTCCTTCCCTTTTGAAGTAGCCACCCGGATCGCTTCTTTGTAGTCCTCGAATGGAAAACGATGCGTGACCAGGCCGTCAATATCAAATCTGCCGGCATTAAACTGGTCGAACACCCACTCGTAGGTATGCTTGCGGACTCCGTCCCATTCGTTCATGCCATGTCCATACGTCCCGACAAGGTTGACATGGTGATACCAGATCGGGGTCAAATCCACTTTTGGCATGGGGGCCATGTGCGCACCGATCATCATCACCGTGCCGCCCGCCCGAACCCAGCGCAAAGCGTCGTTGGTCGTGCGCGGGTCGGCGACGCAATCGTAAATCACATCGAAGCCGCCGATGACCACTCCCTTATTGAGCGGGCTGGTGAAATATTTGCCGCCGGTCAATTTGGCAATCGCCTGATAACCATCGCGTCCGGTCAAAATATTCTTCGCCCCCAATTTCTCGGCCATGACTTGCTGATGTGGATGGCGCGCCAGCGTGGTAATTTCAGCTTCCGGCACAAACGCTTTGACAACCATTGTGGTCAGCAAACCAATGATACCCGCCCCGATCACAAGCACTTTATCCCCCGGCTTCGGCGGGAAACGCATCACACCGTGCACCGCGATGGAGACCGGTTCCACCAGCGCAGCCTGATCTTGATTCAAATTGGAGGGCGCGGGATACACCGCCGACTCGTGTGTGACGAACGAATCGCCAAAGCCGCCCCCCACTCCCTGCGGCCCCGGCTCGGATTTGTTGATGCAGAAATGGTAGTCCCCTTCGGCGCAATAGCGGCACTTCGGCTCGATCCCCAGAGTCTCACAATTGGCGCCTGCAAAGTGGGTATCCATCAGCACGCGGTCGCCCACGCGGAAGCGCGTCACAGCGGGGCCAACTTCTGAGATAACGGAAACAGTTTCGTGTCCGAGCCAGAAACGGGAGAGGCCGGGCAGTGCAGCCGGCGCGATGGACGGGTCCGCATGGACGAACAGCAGGGACATATCCGAGGCGCAGATCCCGCAGCGTTGATTGCGAACGCGCAGCCAACGAGGTGCGGGCAGAGGCGGGTCAGGCAGTTCGCCAGCGCGGGCAGCAGAAAGCGGCGTCCAGACGAAGCCGGGCCAACGCGGCGCGATCGCCTTCGTCAACAAAACGCGAGGAATGTTTTTGTCTACGTAAATTGTACGCATCGTCTTGCCTCAGCTCGTGTTAGAATTCAGAGAATTTTAGTCCTGTTTTAGCTTTAACAAGGAGAATGACATGAACTATTTAATGATCGTCCTGCGCTTGATCCACATTTTCTCTGGTGTTTTCTGGGTTGGTGCAGCGCTCATGCTCTATTTCTTCATTGGCCCAACCGTAGGAGCCACTGCCGAAGCAGGGCAAAGGGTAATGCAACATATTATCACCAGGACCCGCTTTACCGCCGCGATCGCCTCCGCCGGTGGCCTGACCGTGCTGGCGGGTGCCATATTATATTGGCTCGATTCCAAGGGTTTCACATCTGCCTGGATGAAAACCGGCGCGGGCATCGGGCTTACCCTGGGGTCAATTTTTGGCCTGGTCGGTTTCATATCTGGGATCATGGTGGGAAGATACACCACCACGATAGGAAAGGTTGGTTCCCAAATCCAGGGCCAGCCGACCGCTGAACAAATCACACAGATCACAACTGCTCAGAAGCAACTGGCAGTGGTTTCACCGATCCAGAGCATCTCGCTCATCCTGGCCGTCTTATTGATGGCCTCGGCCCGCTATTTCATGTTCTAAGTGAAAGGCTCCCACATATTGGGAGCCTTCTTTTTTTATTGTCTGCGGCTACCATTGAGTTCGGGCTGCTCGATTCATCCTTCCGGGGTCATCATTTGCAAGCCAGCCGCCGCCTCGGGCCTAGCTCCCCTTATTTCGGCTGACCAGCCACCCAATGAGAACCATCAGGAAAAAGAAAGCCAATGCAACCCACAACAGCCACGCCAGGCTGGTATCGGGGGCTGCTTCAGAAAACAACGCCATTGCAAACACGTTCTACCTCCTGGGAAATGATTGAGGTACTTATACGCGAAAAAGGCGGGAATGTCAATTATGGCAGGCCATCCCCGAATCAATCCATCCAAACTGTGCGATCGTGATAGGAAGGCCGTTCCGCAGGTTCAGGGACAAATTCTGGATAGCCAATATACAGGAACGAAACGATGTGCTGGTCCGCTTCAAAGCCAAGGAACTGTTTCACTTTGGGATCGCGCGCCCATTCCCCGGTACGCCATTGAGCGCCCAGCCCCAACGCGTGAGCAGCCAGCAAAATATTCTGGCAGGCCGCCGAGACCGCGCTGACATTTTCGATCTCGATTACCTTTGGCTGGCTCGGCTTGTCCGCGCCCACTGCGATCAACAGTGGGGCGCGCAGCGGCAGCGAGCGGGTTTTGTCGAAAGCCTCCTGCGGCAGGTCAGGCTGACGGGCCCGCTGTGAGGCGGCCATCACCTCCCCTAATTTTTCGCGACCCCTCCCGGTCAAAACTACAAAGCGCCAGGGCAGCACCTTGTAATGGTTCGGAGCCTGTACAGCTGCATCCAGCAGCTTTTCGATCACATCACGCGGCAGCGGGTCGGGTTTGACCTTGCCAATGGAATGGCGTGTGTGGATTGCAGTCATAACATCCATGTTTTCCTCCAAGTTCCATTTAGTTGACGCCTGCGAGTAAAATTGTCTTACCATGAAAATATTTTACTCCGAGACACACCTGCGCCATGCCCCCACTTTCGAAGTCTTTGATGGAGGCGTGCGTGTCCCAAATTTCGAAATGCCTGAGCGCGCCACCCGCATTTTGGCCGCCCTGCAAAAAGTGGCTTGGGCTGAGGTTCACCCGCCGGTAGATTTTGGACTCGATCCGATCCTGGCAGTCCACGACAAAGACTATGTGGACTTTCTCGCCTCAGCCTGGACCGATTGGCTGGCCACCGCGCCCGAAGCTGCTGAGGCGTCTGACAAGTCTGCGCTCCTACCTGCCACCTTCGCCTTGCGCGGACAGGCTCACCGCTCTGAGTCCCTGCTCGGGCGGGCAGGCTACTACATGATGGATCTCTCCTCCCCCATCGTGGAGGGCACGTACCCAGCCGCGTTGGCATCTGCAAATTGCGCGCTCTCCGCTGCGAAAGCAGTTCTGGCCGGTGAGCGCGCAGCTTTTGCCCTGTGCCGTCCACCCGGCCATCATGCAGGCAAGTCGAACTGCGGAGGCTATTGCTACTTCAATAATGCAGCGATTGCATCTAATTGGCTATGCACCAATGGCAAGGTAGCCCTGCTGGATATTGACTACCACGCCGGGAACGGCACTCAGGATATCTTCTACGAGCGCGCGGATGTTTTGAGCATCTCCATTCACGCTGACCCGGCCTTCGAGTATCCCTACTACGCCGGCTACGCCGAGCAGCGCGGCTCAGGCGCGGGGTTGGGATTTCATCACAACTTCCCCCTCCCTGCCGGGACGAATGACCCGGCTTATCTCGCCGCCCTAGACAAAGCGCTTGGGTTGATCCATGACTTTGCGCCTGCTCATCTGGTCATCTCCGCAGGAATGGATATCTATGCCAGCGACCCGCTCGGCAAGATCAAAGTCTCACGCGCAGGGATCAAAGAGATCGGTCGCCGCATTGCTGAGTTGAATTTGCCCACTGTCATTGTCATGGAAGGCGGTTATAACAATGATGCTCTTGGTGAAAATGTTGTAACGTTTCTTGGGGAGTTTATAGAAGTCGGGTAGGGAACGGCAGCTAACCGGAACAGGCGCTTGTAATGGACTTGTAACGGCCGTGTTAGGATATTGCAAAGTACAACGAAGAGCTGTCCCTTATAATCAATAGTGACTATGAAAATTTTTCAAGGGAAGCGCGATCTTGCCCGAACAATCAGGCGCGCAACACCTCAATCCATTTTTACATGCGGCTTGATTTTTGCCCTGTTGCTGGCCATTCTCCAGGCAGGGTATTTTCTTTTTGTAAAGGATAATTCCGGCTTTATCGCCATCAACGACATTCTGAATGTGGTCAGCGACCTGGCTGCGGCTTCCGCTATGGCTTATGGCGCGTGGTGGTCCCGCCGCCTCGACCGTCATCTTGGGAGCGCCTGGTACCTGTTCATGCTGGCTATGGCCTGTTGGGCTGTAGGGGATATTCTGTGGGCTTATTACGAATTGATCGTTGGAGAGGTTCCATCCCCGTTCATTGGGGATATGTTTTACCTTACAATCTACCCGCTCTTTCTCATCGGGATTTTGAGAATACCCCGCCAGGACGGTAATTCGACTCGTGTGGCCTGGTTATGGCTCGATTTTTTCATCGTTTTATTTTCGGCTTTTGGCATCTACTGGAATTTCCTGATTGGCCCCGCCATATTGAATCACGAACGGTCCTGGCTGGCAATCCTGGTCAATACTGCCTATCCGGTAGGTGATCTGATTCTAATCATGGCCATTACGTTGATCATCTTTTTGCCGCGATCACCCTTGTGGCTAAAACCAATGCTCTTTATGCTGATCGGCCATGGTCTGACCGCAGTCGCGGATAGTATTTTCAATTACCAAACGATCAATGGATCTTACGATTCCGGCGCGTTGTTCAATATTCTATTCTCTATCGGACCGCTCGTTCTGATGTTGAGTGGTCTATCGCAAGCTGTGACGGCCAAACAGGTGATTGACGAGCAAAAGACAACCCCTATACAGTTATGGTCGGGATCTATAACCGTATTACGGCTGGTAGTCCCTTTTTTGTGGCTGCTGTTTGCCTATGGCATGTTGAATTTCAATACAGGTTCAAAACATGCTTTTCGCCCCGTCCAGTTTTCAACATGGGTCAGCGTCATTATCATTCTGCTGGCGCTCCGACAAGTCCTCGCCACACTGGATAATGATCGCCTGTCCGGGGAATTGCACATCATGAATGGCAATCTTGAAAGACGCGTTGCGGAGCGATCTGCTGACCTGATCGTATCAAACGCTGAGTTGCGCCGCGAAATGGAAGAACGCAAGCGAATAGAGATGATGCTGCGCGAACGTGAAGAAAAGCTTGCCCGCTTTGCTCTGTACGATGCCCTGACCGGTCTGCCTAACCGCTCCTTGTTGTTTGACCGCCTCACACAGGCTATCCAACATTACCGCCGGGCGAAAGATCGTTACGCCGTCCTCTTCCTTGATCTCGACAGTTTCAAAGTTGTGAACGACAGCCTCGGCCATCCCGTGGGGGATCAGTTGCTGATCCAGATTGGACAGCGATTGACCTCGCTTGTCCGTGCGGAGGATACGGTCGCGCGTCTCGGAGGTGATGAATTTGTCATCCTGCTCGAAAGATTTAACGATGAAAATTTCGTTTCAGTCATCACCGGGCGCATCTTGAATTCAATTAACGAACCGTTCGTTCTTGATACCCGATCAATCTATGTAACGGCGAGCATTGGCGTGGTGATCGCCAACCCTGATTACCATACTGCCGTTGAAATCATCCGAGACGCCGATTTGGCCATGTATGAGGCCAAATCCAGCGGGAAAGCCCGTTGCGTGATCTTCACGCCGGAATTACACACCGGCGCCATTGACCGATTGGCGCTCGACTCCGACCTGCACCAGGCGTTGGTCCTGAACCAGTTCGTCTTACACTATCAACCTATTATTTCGTTGGGATCAGAAAGCCTTGTCGGATTTGAGGCTCTCATTCGCTGGAAACATCCCACTCGCGGCCTGATTGACCCTTCTGAATTTATCCCGATTGCCGAGTCAAACGGCTTTATAGATGCCATCACTCGCTGGAGCCTGCAGGAGGCCTGTCGCCAGTTGCAGGAATGGCACGTTCGGTTTCCGCACAATTCATCTTTATCTGTCAGCGTTAACCTTTCTCCTTATTCACTCAGGCGGCCAGAACTATCTCAGTGGGTGGATGAGAGCCTGCATGCCTCTTCCCTGCCCCCCAGCTGCTTAACGATCGACATCGTTGAAACCGCCCTTATTCCAGATGCCGACCTGGCAAAACGCGCGTTTACCGATTTACGACTGCTTGGTGTTAAAGTCAGTCTGGATGATTTCGGGATCGGCTATTCCTCACTCGGATATATCAATGAGTATCCAATTGACTTTCTGAAAATAGATCATTCCTTTGTTAGCCGCGTGACCAAGGCTCAAAAAGTGGCCTCTGTTGTGCGTGCCATAATCACCCTTGCGAGGGAACTGGGTGTCGAAGTTATTGCCGAGGGAATTGAATCACGCCGGCAATTGGATTTCATGAAAGAGGCAGGCTGCAAATATGGCCAAGGATTTTTATTTTCCAGGCCGTTGGCTCCTCAGGGCATTCAAGCCCTGTATTTGCAGCATTTAAGTTTTTAATAAGCCCTTTCTGTCTCTAATCAACATCCAGACTGGACGCGCTAAACAAACGGGCGGCAGTTGCCGCCCGTTGTTTTACCACCCTAGAAATACTGCCGTGATCATGATCGCAGAAGCAACCACGATCACGATTGAACTCACAATGGAAAAATATTTTTGGAAATTGTTGTTAACGAATTCACCCATCAACTCACGGCTGCTGGTGAGATTGATCAGGAAGTAGAATACCAATGGGAGCGCCACTGCATTGATGATCTGTGTCACCAGTGCAACCTGGAACAGGCTGACATTCAACAGTAACACGCCCGCGGTTGCCACCAACAGTTGAGCAACGTAAAGGAAATAGAAAGTCTTGCTCTCTTTGAACGTGTCGTCCAGGCTGCCGGAGAGACCGAAGAATTCTGCAAAAGCATAGGCCGTCGAAAGGGAAACAACTACCAGTCCCATAAAGCCCGCGTTCAAGATCCCGAACGCAAACAACTGGGCGGCGATCTTCCCCGCAAACGGCTGGATCGCTATGGCCGCCTGCTCGCCCGATGTCAACTCGATGCCGTTGACAAATAACGTCGCTGCCGTAGCCACGATCATAAAGAAGGAGAAGAAATCGGTCAGGAAAGCGCCCCAGTAGGTTTCCAACTGGGACAGTCCGACTTTGCCCTTCTCGATCTTCTTGTCATAAGCAAAACTGCTGATGAAGAACTGCCCCCAGGGCGTGATGGTCGTTCCGAGGACGCCCATGCCAATGATCAGGTATTTGCTCAAGTAAACAGGGTTGAACTCCACGCCATGAGGATAGAGCAAATTGGTGACGGCCAGATTCCAATCTGGCTTGGCGCGTATAGCAGAGAAGATATACACCAGGAAAAAGAGACACGCCACCAGCATAATGGACTGCGTCATTTTGTAATTGCCGCGTGTGATCAGCACAAAGGCAATGATGACAATCGCGATCACAGCCGGGATGGGCGGTACACCCAACATGTGGCTGGTCGTCTTGACCGCCGAGAGTTCCGTAATCAGCGTGCCAATATTCGCCAGCAAAAGCCCCCCAAACATCAAGACTGCCGCACGCACACCATAGCGCTCACGGATCAAATCCGCCAGGCCGCGGCGCGTGATGACCGTCAGGCGCATGCCCATTTCCTGGGTAATTGCCAGGAGCAGGGTAATAACCGGCAGCAGGAAGAGGATCGGATAGCCAAGCCTGGCTCCCGCCACAGAATACGTGGCCACCCCACCCGCGTCATTATCTGCCATGGCAGTGATCGTAGCCGGGCCAAAAACAGCCAGGATTACCAGCAGCTTCTTCCCCAATGAAGACCAGAACCGCCTGCTGCGGTTGATGAACAAGATATTGTTTTCCATGCTGGCCTCCGATTACCGATAAAAGCGCGGCAACCGCTTCTTCCACGCCGTCGGAATGATCTTATCGAGGGCGTCATCTGCTGTGACAATTCCCTGCATCACATTCTGGTCATCCACCACGGGGATGGCAATCAAATCATATTTTGTGATGACCTGGGCAACATCATCCTGGTGATCCATCACATGCACACTCTTAACGCGATCCTCCATAAACTCAGAGACGCGCGCATTGGGATCGGCAAAGATCAGGTTGGACAGGGAAAATACGCCCAACAGGTGATCCGCCGTATCCGTGACATAAACGTAGAAAAGAGTCTCGGCTTCCCTGGCCGTCTCGCGCAAAATCTTAATCGCATCCTCGGCTGTCACATCTGGCGGCACACAGGCGTATTCAGTGGTCATAATGCCACCTGCCGCATCTTCAGGATAGGCCAGAAGCATGCGGACATCTGCGGCTTCTTCTTTATCCATCATCGCCAGCAAACCGCGGCTGCGCCGTTCGGGCAGTTCAGCCAGCAAGTCGGCAGCCTCGTCCGGCTCCATCTCTTCGAGCAGGTCGGCCACTTTCTCGTCAGACATGTTCTCGACCAGGTTCGCCTGGAATTCGGTCTCCACTTCCTCGAGGGTGTCGGCGAGGTGTTCCATGTCCAATGCTTCAAGCAATTGCCCGCTTTCCAGCTTGTTCATGTCACTGATGATCTCAGCCACATCGGCTGGGTGCAATTCAGCGATACTCTCCACCGGGACGCGCAGGCGCATAAAGGGGTCGTGGCGCAGGACTTCTACATCGTCCCACGAAATAAACGTCTGAGGCAGAGGCAGGCGCAGGGTCGAAGTGAAGCGTTGAGTGGCGCTCCCCAATCCAAACCTGCGCAGGATCCCCATCAAGCCGATGTCCACATTCCCTACGTACAGCGTCCCATTGACGCGCACCAGTTCCAGATCATTCACACGCACCACACGTGCGCCGTTCGTATCGATGATCTGTTTATCCAGCACATCACGCGAAAGATAAATATCAGTTTCGATGGGCTGATACTGCGTAATTTCTTCCACCCGGCACTTAAGTGGGATCGAGGGCGCGAACAACGCCATCACCAGCGAATACGGCGCAATGATGGTTTTGTCCTTGCCCTGGATCACAACGGCATCCACGATGGGATGGGTCGCCTCTGCCAGTTCGCGGGCAACCAGGTCTTCCAGTTTTCCAATGTAATTACCGTCAAAATCCGTGACGGTGCGTCCAAGCACTTCGCTCAGAAAAGCCATAGGATCCTCCTTGGATTGAATGTGCGAAGGCGATAAAAAATCGCCTCGCGTCTGAGACGAAGGCGATTCACGCTCACCGAAACCTGCTTCCGTTTCCCCCGCGGATCAAACCCGAATCACACCAGGCAGATCACGGCTTGGAGGGAATCATGCGAGCACAGATTGCAGGGATAGAGCGAGACAACCCTTCGTCGTCTAGAGAGGGGCTTATCACTATCTGCGTCCACGAATTCACCTCCTTTCACGCAGTGGCTTGGATTCAGCGCCCGGGCTGACCACCACGACAAATGAAAACCTCCCGTCAGGTTTCCGGGAGGCAGGTCACGCGCGAAACAAGAACTGTGCCTCCCTGGTTGAGCTTTAGCACTGCGCGTCGTAGGGACACTACCTTCTTCCCAGCCATGTCGAGTAGAGCCTTATGCCGAGTCTACCTGGTTTACCCTTTGGCGTCTTTCGACGTTTCAGGACAATGGCCTGTGTCTCACGCAGCCGCCTGGCCTAACGAGGACGTTTCAATTGCATGGGCGGTTATACACCCTGTCAGAGAATGTTGTCAAGAAGTTGATACCGATTGTAAGAGGATTGCAAGATAAAACTCCCCGCCAGCCATCCTGACGGGGAGTTGAACATGTATTACGTATCGCACACTATGGACTATTTGTCTTCTGCAAGACTCTTGCCGTTGTATTTCAGCGCCACGTGAGCCGCAGCCAGGCGGGCAATCGGCACGCGGAACGGCGAGCAGGAAACGTAGTTGTTGCCGATCAGGTGGCACCACTCAATCGAGTCGGGGTCGCCGCCATGTTCGCCGCAGATGCCCACTTCCAGGTTCGGGCGGGTCTGGCGGCCTTCGGCAATGGCCCACTGCATCAGCTTGCCCACGCCGTCACGGTCCAGGGTTTGGAACGGGTTCCTCGGCAGGACGCCCTCCGCCACATAGGTGACAAGGAAGTTGCGCTCAGCATCGTCGCGGCTGTAGCCAAAGGTCATCTGGGTCAGGTCGTTGGTGCCGAAGGAGAAGAACTGGGCGCGTCCAGCGATCTCGGCCGCGGTCACAGCCGCACGCGGGATCTCGATCATCGTGCCAAACTTGTACTCAAACTTGACGCCCTTCTCACCCATGACGGTCGCGGCAATGCGCTCCAGGCGAGGCTGAATCCATTCCAGTTCCTTGACGGTGCCCGTCAGCGGGATCATCACTTCGGGTTTCACCACGATGCCGCGCAGGGTACAGTCGGCGGCGGCTTCGAAGATAGCGCGTACCTGCATCTCCACGATCTCAGGCATGGCGATGCTGAGACGAACGCCGCGCAGCCCCATCATCGGGTTGGATTCGTGCATGCCCTTGACGGCGACCAGCAATTTTTCCTTGGCAGCCAGCTCTGAGCTTGGCGAAGAGTCGCCTCTGATGCGCATGGTGATGACTTCTTCGAGCAGTTTTTCTTCGTCAGGCATGAACTCATGCAGCGGCGGGTCAATCAGGCGGATGATGACCGGGTATCCGTCCATGGCTTCAAACAGGCCATCGAAGTCCTTGCGCTGGTACGGCAGGAGCTTGTTGAGAGCTTCGGTGCGGCCCTCGCTGGTCTCAGAGAGGATCATATCCTGGACAATGGGCAGACGCTCGGGTTCAAAGAACATGTGCTCGGTGCGGCACAGACCGATGCCTACAGCGCCGTACGAGCGAGCGCGGCGTGCATCCTTGGGATAATCTGCATTGGCCCATACCTGCAGACCGCGAGTGGGCCACCCTTTCGGCGACTTGCGAATGTCTTTGCGGGCGGCGATCTCATCAGCCCACTTGAGCAGGGTCATCAGTTCGGTTTGCTCTTCCAAGGTCGGGGCGCTGGTCGGGATCTTTCCGATAAATACCTTGCCGGTTGTGCCGTCCACGGAGACCCATCCGCCTTCCTTGACGACCTTGCCATCCACGGACATTTCGCGCTTCTCGAGATCGATCTTGATGGCCGAAGCGCCGACCACACACGGGATGCCGAACTGGCGGGCCACCACTGCGGCGTGCGAAGTCGCACCGCCTTCGCTGGTGAGCACACCTTTGGAGGCGATCATGCCATGCACATCATCCGGCTTGGTGAACGGGCGGACCATGATGGTATCCTGCTTCTCTTCCTTTGCCATCTTTTCAGCGGTATCAGCGTCAAAATAAATCTGGCCGACAGCCGCGCCCGGGGAGGCATTGACGCCCTTGGCAAAGAACGTGCCTGACTTCTCGGCTTCCTTCATGGCCGATTCATCGAATTGCGGATGCAGGAGGGAATCGACCACTTCAGGGGTCACGCGCAGGACTGCTTCATCCTTGGAGATGAGTTTTTCGTTTGCCATATCAACGGCGACCTTCACCGTGGACTTGGCTGTGCGCTTGCCGTTGCGGGTCTGGAGCATCCACAACTTGCCGCGCTCGATGGTGAACTCGACATCCTGCATGTCCTTGTAGTGCTTTTCAAGTTTGGCTGTAATAGCCATGAATTGCTTATAGACTTTGGGCATATTCTTGGCGAGATTCTCAATCGGGTCGGCGTTGCGAATGCCCGCCACAACATCTTCGCCCTGGGCGTTGAGCAGGTAATCTCCCATCATCATCTTTTCGCCTGTGGATGGATTGCGCGTGAAGGCCACGCCTGTACCTGAGTCAAAACCCATGTTCCCGAAGACCATTGTCACGATATTGACGGCGGTGCCGAGGTCATCAGAGATACCGGTGGCCTTGCGATAATCCTGCGCGCGCTTTCCGTTCCAAGATTCGAACACAGCCTTGGTGGCCAGTTCCAACTGTTTGTACACATCCTGCGGGAAATCGAAACCGACGTGCTTCTTGAAGATATCTTTGAAGGTGGAAACAAGCGCCCTCCAGTCTTCAGCAGTCATTTCAGTATCAACTTTATAGCCCTTGCCGGCCTTGTAACTGGCCATCGGATGTTCGAAGACCTCATCATCC
>JAKANW010000643.1 GCA_021823555.1 Chloroflexota bacterium | reverse complement strand
GTTCACCTTCGGAATTTCACTGCCGAAGCCCTCGGGAAAACTCAAATGGCTCTCTGCCGCGCCTGTAGCCCTTTTGGTTTCCTGGGTGTTCGTCTCGTTCTTCATCCTCACGCCCATCTCTCCGGATGAAATGACATGGCATCACCTTTCCGGGGCGCTAGCGCGCTACTTCATCGCTTTTCCGGGCGGACTTCTGGCCGCCTACAATTTGCGCGTCCATGCCATGCGGCGTATTCTACCCCTCGGCGTCCGCTCGATCTACAACGCCTTGCGTTTGGCCGGGCTGTCGCTTGGCGCTTATGCCGTTCTGGGCGGGCTGATCCCCTCTCCTGTCCCCTTCTGGCCCGGAAACATAATTAATACGGCGACATTCGAATCCTGGATTGGCATACCAACCCTGGTCTTCCGCGCCTTCGTTGGACTCATCCTTGCAGTAACAATCATCCGCGCACTGGAGGTCTTCGATCTCGAGAGCCAGCGGCGCATCGAGGAGTTGGAGCGCGAATCGTTGTTGAATGCGGAACGGGAGCGCCTCGCGCGTGACTTGCATGACGGCGCACTCCAGAAAGTTTATACGGCTGGATTGTTGGTCCAATCCCTCGCCAGGCGGGTCGAGCCCGGGAGCGGGATGTCGGAGCGCATCGAGCAATCGGTGGCGGCGCTCAACGAAGCGGTGGTTGACCTGCGGAACAATCTGAAGACGCTCCATGCAGGAACCTCGACCCCCGTGGAATCCCTGTCCGACCTGCTCAAGCATGTGGCCGCCGACCCGCACTACACGGCCATGGTCAACATCGAAGTGGATGTCAGTCTTCCAGATCATTCCAGCCTTTCCCCTCTGCGCAGCGGACATCTCATGAGTATCGTGAATGAGGCCATGTCAAACATCCTGCGTCACGCGCAGGCGCGAAATGTCCTCATCCGCGCGCAGGAACAGGATGAACGGTTGAGGCTTACCATCAAGGATGATGGCGTGGGGTTCGCGACGGGGTCACACTCCGGCTACGGTATCCAGAACATGCGTGACCGCGCGCGCCTGCTCAACGGCGCCCTGGATATCGACGCGAAGCCCGGAAAAGGCATAACCCTTGTCCTTGAAATTCCCTGGATGGATGAGCGATGAAGAAGATCCGCGTTTTACTTGTTGACGACCACCACATCGTTCGCATGGGGTTGAAAACGATCATCAACGATGTCGCGGATATGGAAGTGGTGGGCGAAGCCGGCAATGCCGCTGAGGCCTTACGTGGAGTGGAACGCCTCCGCCCCGATGTGATCCTGATGGATATCCGCCTGCCCGGAGAGAGCGGGATCGAAGTCACCGGCCAGATCACCAAACGCTTTCCACAATCGAAGGTGGTCATATTGACCTCTTTCGCAGACGACAGCCTGGTCTTTCGCGCCATCAGCGCCGGAGCGGTCGGATACGTCTTGAAGCAGGTCGAGAACGAGGAACTGCTCAGGGCCATCTCTGCGGCGGCGCGCGGCGACGCGGTCCTCGATCCGTCCGTGACGTCCCGGCTGATCGCGCACGTCCGCGAAGCCGGGCACAAAAGCGACGCGGACGCCTTCCGCGATTTGTCCGAACGCGAGCTGGATGTGCTCCAATGGGTGGCAAAAGGGAAAACGAATGCCGAGATCGCCGCAAGCCTGAACCTGAGCGAGCGCACAGTGGGAAATTACGTCAGTACGATCCTGCAAAAACTTCATCTGACGAACCGCATCGAACTGGCTACCTACGCGGTGGAGCATCATCTTTCGGACAGACTCGCGAAGGAGTAACGTGGCATTTACATCGCTTCTATTTCGGCCATCGAAATGAATATCTCGCTACAAACAACAACCTCCCGCTCAATCGAGCGGGAGGTCATCGTAAAGTTCGTACGAAATTACTCGCTATACAAACAGGTGCCAGAAGGGCGGGAAGGTGAGGATCAGGCCGAGCGCCACCAGCACCATCGCGATTGTGGCGATGCGGGTGAAGTTCGTGTCCTTGCCTTTCCAGGCGTAAGCCAGGATGGCCCACGAGAGGAAGAAGGCGATGATGCCCAGGCTGGACTTACCCATCAGAGGGCCAACGGGTTTGTACCAGTTCATTGCATTCTTCACCGATTCGCTCAGTTCGACGCTGAACGTAGCCAGACCGAGGACGGCGGCGCCGATCCCGCCTGCGAGCAGGGCGGCGGCCACGGGGCCGTTGGGTTTGTTGATTTCAGTAGCCATGACTTATACTCCTTTTCAGATTGACCGGTCTCAACGGATCGGGGCGGCCTTGGTGATGAAGGCACCGAACATGCCCGCGACGGCCGCGGCGAAGAAGGCCACGGAGAAGAAGATCATCACCCAGCGGCGGATTTCGGCTTTCTTGGCCAGCGCTACGCCGTAATACTGCACTACAAAAGCGACCACAGTGGCGGCCATCGGGGATATGAACGCAACGTGCTCTTTCCATTCCATGCCGAATTCGTGCCAAAAAGCGGTGCTTTCGTTGGCGAGCAGGAGGAAGCGAGGGAAGTTGGTCAGGTCAGTGAGGCCTTCGGGCGGCGTAGCGCGATACCAGGGATAAACGATATACGTGCCAGTGATTACCGCCAGCCAGGTCGCGCCAGCCAGCGCCCAGAGGAACCATTGCAGGTACTTGACGTTCTTGTTCGTGCCTTCGGGCGTGAGCCATTCGGATTTCAGCATGTAAACGCCCACCATCGCGCCCGCAAAACCGAGCAGGAAGATGAAGCCAAAGACCATGCCATGCACTGTTGTCCAAAGATCGTTCGGGGTCATGTGAGTTCTCCTTTTTGGGATTGAGTTGACCCCATTGTAGGCCGCCCCTGTTCATAGGCGAGGGGTAGACCTACTCTATTTTAGTAGAGTAGATTATGAGGAAGTTTTTCAGGCGGATTTGAGCCATAAAGAAAGGGCGGCCGCGAAGTTCATTGAACATCGCGAATACTATTCTTCACTCCCTCGGTCAGTTCCGCGCCTTCGCGTTACATCCCAAACTGCAAACACAAAGCAAAACAATGGCTGGAGGAAGAAGTAATTCAGCATACCTGGGCTAAATGTTCTTCGGGAGAAACTGGTAAGCGGATAGAGAGCCGCGTCCCACGCCCCGCTTCACCCTGAACCTCCAGCCGCGCGCCGATCAACTCCGCGCGTTCGCGGATTCC
>JAKANW010000642.1 GCA_021823555.1 Chloroflexota bacterium | reverse complement strand
TGGTCGCGCTCGAGATCGGCCGCCAGAATCCTTCTTTCATCGCCGATCCCGGCGAGGTTTTTCGACGCGAGATTGAAAATATAAAAATTCAATATCTATAGTTGACGAATGAAAATTTATTGACAGACAGGAGATTGATCGTGAAATTTCTACTAAAACTTGAAGAAGCGTTCATGTTCATTTTCTCAATATTCCTCTTTTCAAAATTGGATTATGCCTGGTGGTGGTATCCCTTGCTTCTCTTCGCGCCTGACCTGAGCATGTTGGGCTATCTGGGCGGGACGCGACTTGGAGCATTTACCTATAACTTCGTCCACCACAAAGCGCTGAGTATTGGACTCTTTGTGGCAGGTGTCATCCTTGCCAGCCAGCCTCTGCAATTAGCTGGCTTGATTCTATTCGGCCATTCCAGCATGGACCGTGTTCTTGGCTATGGATTGAAATATACAGATGCCTTCCAGCACACGCATCTGGGCACGATCGGGAAATCAAATTAAGGAGCACCGGAATGTCTGAGCTTCACGTCATTTTTGGAACAGGGCCGCTGGGTACGTGGACGGCGCGCGAACTGGTCGGGACGGGAAAGCAGGTGCGGATGATCAACCGTTCGGGAAAAGCCGATCATTTGCCGGGGCAGGTCGAGGTCGCGGCAGGCAACGCGTACGATGTGAGTCAAAATATCGAGTTGACCCGGGGCGCGGATGTCGTCTATCAATGCGCCCAACCGCTATACCACGAATGGGCTGAGAAATTTCCTGCGCTTCAAACCGCGATCATGGAAGCAACCGCGGCGAACCAGGCAAAGTTGATCGTGGGCGATAACTTATACATGTATGGCGACACACGCGGACATCCCATCCGCGAGGATATGCCCTACCAGCCGCGCACAAAGAAAGGCAAGGTCCGTGCACAGATGGCAAACGCCATCATGGACGCGCATCGGTCAGGAAAAATCCGCGCCTCCATTGGACGCGCCTCGAATTTCTTCGGCCCCGACGATCATGCTGTGACGGATTATGGCATTCGTCCCGCGGTGCTTGGCAAGACGATCAATTTGCTTGGCCGCATGGATCAGCCGCACACGTTTTCTTATGTCGCTGATTTTGGAAAATTGCTCGCGGCGCTTGGGACGCGCGAGGAGGCGTTGGGACAAATCTGGTTCACACCCAGCCCCGCGCCGGTCACGCAAAATGAGCTGGTCAAAATCATGGAAGAGGAAGTCGGCCATCCGATCAAGATTATGGCAGGGAGCACAACGTTGATTTACCTACTCGGTTTTTCCAACCCGGCGCTGCGCGAAACTGTAGAAATGATGTACGAGTGGACTCAACCGTTCATCATGGATTCAAGCAAAGCCGAGAAAACCTTGGGCTTAAAGGCCACATCCTTGCAACAGACATTGCATAAAACGATTGCATGGCTTCGTGAAGATATTGAGAAACAGAAAATAATTTTATCGGAGAAAAAGAATGGAAAAGATTTTCAACGGACGTTGCACAGCGAAAACAGATAAGCCTTTTGGCAATGAGGGCAGACAATGAAAGCACATGCCATCACTACAGGAAAAGTCAAAATCACACAGAAGTGGCGCATGGGACGCGAGCACGATCCACTGCGCCTGGTGGGTGCGCTGATGGATGATCAGTTGACCGACTGGCTGCCGATTTATTGTTACGTGATCGAACATCCTGAAGGTTTGATCGTGATTGACACAGGCATTCCGGCCAACGCGAACGATCCAATCTGGTTCCCGCCGTGGATGCGACTCGTGCAACAAGCCGCATTCTTTGAAATGACACCCGAACAGGAAATTGGTCCGCAATTGCAGGCGCGCGGACTATCGCCAAAGGATGTGCGCTGGGTCGTGCTGACCCATTTGCATCAGGATCACGAGGGCGGCCTGCATCATTTTCCAAAAGCGGAGATGCTCGTCTCGCGTCAGGAATGGGAAACTGCCAGCGGACTCAAAGGGCGAATGGCCGGTTACTTGAACAACCGCTGGCCAAAGTGGCTCTCGCCGAAGTTGACAACTTATAAAGATGGTTGCTATGGCCCATTCGAGAAAAGCCAGGCTATCGCGAAGGGTGTATATGCCGTTTCGACGCCCGGCCACAGCGCGGGTCATCAATCCGTCATTGTGGAAGAAGATGATCACGTTCTCTTTTTTGCGGGAGACGCTTCGTACAGTCAGGAGTTGCTCTTGCAAGACGAAGTGGATGGCGTGGGGCCGGACCCAAAAGCGCAGCACGAAACCCACCGGACAATCCTTCGATTTGCGGCAAGGACACCGACGGTATATCTTCCCAGCCATGAGTGGGACTCAGAACGGCGTTTGATGGCGCGTGAGACCATCCCGCTGGTTAATGACTCGCTTCAAAATTAATGACATGAAATCAAGTTATTAGTGAGCAGGAACAGAGGAAACAATATGTCGAAAGTATTTAATGGTCGTTACACAGCTAAAACGGATAAGCCTTTTGTGATATTCCTGATCGGGATGCGCATCAACCAATGGTGACGCTTCGACAAATGGATGCCGGTCGCATTTGCGATGACGCCGATGTTGACAACCTTATTCACTCACCCGGAAAAAGGTTTTCTCCACGCGGAGTTCTTTTGGAATTTCAGCGGGCCGGTCTCGATCCAATGCTGGCGTTCGTTCGAGGAACTGGAACAGTTTGCCCGGCAGCCATCCGAGCCGCACCTGGAGCCGTGGAAGAAATTCAACCAGGCGGTTGGGTCTAACGGCATTGTCGGCATCTGGCACGAGACGTATGCTGTTGAGCCGGGCCAGTTCGAATGTGTGTACGGCAACATGCCAAAGTTTGGACTCGGCGCGGCGCTGGAACATGTCGAGGCAGTGGGAAGGCGCAAGACGGCGCGTTTACGGATGAATGCCAGGGACGCGGAATAAATCACTTATAACGGGAACAGGTTCGAGGTCAGAGAAGGAGCGGACGATCTTGTCCGCTCTTATTTTTAAACATGACATTCATCCCTTTTCACCAGCGCCATAATTAGGTATTATTTTCTCATCGGCGCCAGAATCTCAAAGTCGTAGCCGCGACTTTTCCCCCGCAAGCGGTTCAACTGAATTACGACAGGCGACCTCATTCTAATCATTGAGGCAATTTTGGATAGGCTCAGCCAGCCTGCTGTCCTCAATTATAGAA
>JAKANW010000641.1 GCA_021823555.1 Chloroflexota bacterium | reverse complement strand
TGTGCATTTTCGCCCCTTCTGTCAGGCTTTTCCCTACACATTACTAAAAACAACCCAACTTTTCCCGCTATAAGAATTTTCCCATCGGGTTGAAAATCATGCTGGCATGATCGGACCCTTGTCCGAATCCATTTCATAAGGAGAAGTTCAATGTCCAAACCGAACGAAGCATCTTTGTTGAACAAATTTGCTTCCGAGGCATTTGCTGGCCTGGTTGCTCCGCTGCTGGATGGATTGCAGATTTCCACCCTGCCCGCGATTGACCTGCCGGTACAAGAGGATGTGCTGGTGCGTATGGAGCGTGAACTCAAGACGGCGCTGGCAAAGCCTGCCTCGGAACGGCGTTGGGTGATGGTGATTGACCTGCGCAAGTGTGTTGGATGCACTTCCTGCACCGTTGCTTGCATCGCCGAGAATAAATTGCCTCCGGGTGTTGTCTATCGCCCGGTGCTGATAGAGGAAATTGGAACGTATCCAAACACCACGATGAAGTTCCTGCCTCGCCCGTGTATGCAATGCGACAAACCGCCCTGCACAGAAGTCTGCCCGGTGAATGCCACCTATAAGAACGAAGAGGGTGTGGTGGTCATTGATTACGATCAATGTATTGGCTGTCGCAGCTGTATCGCTGCCTGCCCATACGGCGCTCGCACATTCGATTTCGGGGGAACCTATCTGCAGAATACGCCAAATAATTTGGACTCTATGCTCGGGCAGTCCGGCGCGGATGGCTATGAACGCCTGGCCGATTTTGAATACAGTGAGCCGCGCGTTCGCCAGGGCCAGAATTCACCGGTTGGGAATGCAAGGAAATGTCATTTCTGCTTGCACCGTCTGGCTGAGGGAATGTTACCCGCCTGCACGACCACCTGCATTGGGCGCGCCACATACTTCGGAGATGCCAATGATCCGGGTTCGCTGGTATCCGAGTTGATTTCCGGCAATAACGTGACACGGCTCAAGGAAGAACTTGGCACCGAGCCGCGCGTCTATTATCTGGTGTAGGAGGCGAGCCATGTTGAAAAAAGTGATCTACGCGCTTGGCGCAATCGCATTGTTGTTTGGCCTTTGGGGTTTTTATGAACGTTTCGCTTTCGGTGAGGAATACGTTTCATATGGCTCGGCAGTTGTATGGGGATTGTGGGTGGCGGTCTATTTCCTCTTCGGCGGAATTGCCATCGGCAGTTTTTTTGTCGCTTCGCTTGAATACCTTTTCGGCATCGAAGCGTTCAAAGGCTATGGCAAACCTGCATTGTGGACTTCGCTGGTGACGCTGGCAGTTGCCTTGATGTCCATCGGGTTCGACCTTGGTCACATGGAGCGTATTTGGAAAGCATACCTGCAGCCCAACTTTCACTCCGGTGTGGTGGAGGATGTGTGGGGTTACACCATCTTCGGTTTGTTGGCTTTAATTGCCCTGATTCTGGCTGTACGCCAGCCTAAGAGCAACGGATTGAAAGTGGTGATGGTACTGAACTTTCTGGTGGCTCTGTACGTGGCAGGCTCGCCGGGCAAGCTATTAGCCAATGATGCCGCGCGGCTCTATTGGCATGCGGCGCTTCTGCCCGTGCAATTTGTCTTTATGGCGCTGCTCTCCGGCGCAGCCATGACCTTGGTCGTGCAAGCCTTTGTCAGTCCAAGAGAAGGTACGAAGCAGGCTTTGAACATTCTCAGCCTGGCAAGTGTAATCTTGCTGGTTATCTCGCTTTACTTCGTCTGGGCATATTTCTCGCAAAGTCTGTATGGCAATATACCCTCTCTGAAGGATTCCATCAATGAATTGATCAGCGGTCAATATGCGTGGTTATTCTGGGGCGTGGAAATTCTCATCGGTGCGGTTATCCCGCTGTTGGTGCTGATCCAGCCCAAGCTGGCGCAGAATCAACTTTGGGTGGGGTTGATGGGACTCTTCATCCTGATCGGAAACGGCGTGGCGCGCTACCTGATTATCGTCCCCGGCCTGAACATCACCGTGCTGAACGGCATTGAGACAGCATACCAAGGCCCGGGGTTGACGCTTAGTTATTCGCCCAGCCCGGTGGAATGGGCAGTGGCTTCGGGCGCATTAGGGATTGTCATCCTCGGCATCCTGCTCGGCATTGATTATTTACCCCTGTACTCCAGGAATTCGGAGGCATAAGATGAAATACAAAAGACTTCCCGAGAGACTCGTCTCGCGCCGCGACTTTCTTAAATTATCCGGGGCAGTTGGCGCAACCGCGGCTTTTCTGGGAAACATTCCCCTCGCCATGCAAAAGGTTCAGAAAGCTATGGCGGCAGCAGCAGGCAATTTCTTCCAAGCCAAGCCGGAGAATATCATTTACGGTGTTTGCTTGCAATGCAACACGCAATGCACCATCAAGGGCAAGATTCAAGATGGCGTATTGGTAAAAGTGGATGGCAATCCATACAGCCCCAATAACATGCTGCCACCTGTTGATTATGGCACACCGCTGGCAGATGCGGCTCTTCTCGATGGAAAGCTTTGCCCAAAAGGACAAGCCACCATTCAAACACAATACGATCCGTACCGGCTGGTCAAAGTATTGAAGCGCGCCGGAAAACGCGGTGAGAATAAATGGCAAGTCATTTCATTCGATCAAGCAATCAGTGAAATCACGAACGGCGGTAACCTGTTCTCCAGTATTGGCGAGAATCGGATTGTTCCGGGCTTCAAAGATGTGCTGGTCGCCAAGGATTCCAAAATCGTCGCCGCCCTCGCGGCGGACGCGGCGGCAGTGGCTTCCAAGAAAATGACGCTGGATGATTTCAAATCCAAACACGCCTCCGACCTCAACCTGTTGATTGATCCCGACCATCCGGATTTGGGCGTCAAGAACAATCAATTCATCTTCCAGGCTGGACGCATCGAACCAGGACGAAACAACTTTGCACAACGTTTCACGCTCAACTCCTGCGGTTCGATCAATTGGTACGATCACACCACCATCTGCGAACAATCGCACCACATCGCTTACACATATGCCACCGCACAGTACTCGGGTGGCAAGTGGGCTACCGGCCCCAATAATATGAAGCCCGATATTCTCAACGCGGAGTTTGTCATCATTTGGGGAACCAGCCCGTTCGAGGCCAACTTCGGCCCCACCATTATGTCGGAGACGATCACCAAGTCGCTCACGGAGCGCAATTTCCATTTTGCGGTAGTGGACC
>JAKANW010000640.1:1752-3179 GCA_021823555.1 Chloroflexota bacterium | reverse complement strand
GCGAACGCCAGATCACCGGCATCATTGAATTTTGATTCAAGCAACGCGGCTGGATTGACCCCCCGCCCGGCCGCGTACTGACCAAACGCTGTGTGGCCCTGCCCAAAAGGAATAGCGATCGTATCCGGACGAATGGCCGGGTACAGATACACGGGCGCTTCCACCACCCCGGCCACACTAGTGACCCGTACTACATCGTTATTGTCGATGCCCAAGTCCTTCGCCGTGCTGGGATTCATCTCGACCCACGAATTCCACATGACTGTGGTGGTGGGGTCCGCCAATTCCTGCAACCAAGGTTTGTTGGCGCCGGCTTCGCCCAAGTTCGGCGAGACGTAGGGAACCAAGAAATAATCGCCATCTGTGAACTCAGCTTCTTTTACCTCCAATGTGTTGATGGAAGGCGTAGGCGTGACCAGTGCACTGCCGGTTTTCCACCAACCACCGTATTGTTGTAAGTACGCCATGAAGGTGTTGATCTCCGGCGCGGTGAAGAACCCGTCCGTCGAAGGGACGAAAGGCTGAAGCTTGTTTTGAATGTAAGCAAACTCATCGGTATATGGCAATGCACTAGCCAGACTACCACCCACGGAAGCCGCCGCAGCCAAGAGAACATCTGCGGTGGCATGGGTATCAAAATCCGGATAGGGGGAGACAACTGGCTGTGCACCCGAAAGCACAGACTCAGCCGCGCCGGTAGCAATGCGCTGATAACCGAACGATTCCAAGCCGTGATGATCAGGGAAAATGTAATCGGCCATCAAGGCGGTTTCATCCGGGAAAGTGGCGAACGAAATGATTGTTTCCACACTCTGCAAAGCATCTGCAAATCCGAGCGACTTGGGCAGCTCAAAGACCGGATTTACGCCATGGATAAACAGCACTTTGATGGTGCCCGACGTCAGCTTCTTCACAAAGTCGCTCATCTCCTGCGCCGAGGCGGGACGATGATACGCGTCCGCACCGGGAGCCATTGAGGAGAGGTACATACCACCCGGTTGGCCGATATTGTTTACCACCACGTTCAGGGCAAGCACTGCCTGTGCGTTCTGCAATCCATTACTCATGCCGAGCGCCGCCCCGCCGACCAACGCCAGCGGAGACGCGGCGTTGGCAAACCGGTTTGCGAGGCGCTGGAGAACATCAGGAGTGAGACCGGCGGCATAGGCCGCACCTGCGGTGTCCACGTTCGCAAACGCGGCGGGAATGGTCACGCCGCGCGCCTGGGCGACGAGGTTTCCCAGCGCCAACGCGACCTGTCCTTCGGTGCCTGGTTTGATCGGAATCCACTCATCCGCTTTGGAGGCCGTCTGCGACATTCTGGATTCAAAATGAATCAGGTAGCCGCGTTTGCCATGAGCCGCGCCTTTGCGCATTTTCGCAAAGCCGCGCGTGTAGGCTACCGGCGAGAGCCAGGTTTCGAGGAA
>JAKANW010000640.1:0-1742 GCA_021823555.1 Chloroflexota bacterium | reverse complement strand
GCGGCCTGGCCGAACAAGTTCTCGGCGGCCTTGCTCAACGTGGCAAGCGAGTCAAACATGCCCAAAGCGCCGAAGCGGATTGGGGCGGGCGCACCCAGCGCGGTGGTCAGTTCTGATGCGAGGTCGAAGAGGTGATCGGGAGCCAGACCAAACAGAAAGGCTATTTCATCCGGTTTGTGATTCTTGAGGGCGTCGGCCACGGTGGAGACCGCCGCGTCCCAAGTCACTTTTTGGGTGCTCAGTTTGCTGGCGCGGCTCTGCTTGACGGGGCCGGTTACGCGGTCGGGGTTGTAAAGTCCCTGCAGAGTCGCCTGGCCGCGGGCACAGGTCTTGCCGAGATTGACGGGATTGTTGGCATTGCCTTCCACCTTGAGCGCGCGTCCTTGGAAGGTGCGCACCACCAGCCCGCATCCTGCCGGACATTCGCGGCAGGTAGTGGCGTAATAGGTGCTCAGACCGTTGTAGTTGTATTCCGGCATTTTGTTGTAGGGCTCGCGTCGAACCAGTTTCGAAGCAGGCCCACAGCCGGAAAGCGCTGTAGTAGCCGCCGCGCCGAGGCCGGCCAGTTTAAGAAAATCGCGCCGGGAAATCTTATCAGTCATGCGTTTATCCTTTCACCCGGTTTAATAATGGCATGTGCCGCAATCGGTAAGTTTGATGCGTTTTTCCGCCAACATGGCGGAAATGGCAGGATCATGGGTTGGGTTATTTTGATAATTGTCCGCCGTCTTGGCGCGGTGACAATTCAAACACCAGCCCATATTCATCACTTGCGGATTTTGATATACGGTCATCTTGGAAACATCGCCGTGACAATTTTCGCAGTTCAAGCCCGCAGCGATGTGCGGCCTGTGATTGAACTGAACAAAATCAGGCACCCATGCCACCGGAACCCATTTGAGCTGCGTACCGTTGGCAATCGCATCCCGTAAAGGCGCCAGCAATTTACTGGTTTTGGTGATCGCCAACTGCTGGTGACAAGCCCAGCATTTGGCCGTGGTCGGCAAACCGGAGGACGGTCCGTGCAAGGAACCGGGGTGACAATAGAGACATTGAATGCCATTGGCAATATGACGACTGTGTGGGAACTGAATTGGTTGATCAGGCGGCTGTTGGGCAGCGCTAATTCCCCATATGACTGCGCTGAGAACCACGACTGCGGCAATCAACACCGCAACCCGACCCAACGGCTGGAGCAGCCAGTTGAATACCTTCTGGATCATAGCATCTCCTGAGTTGGTTTTGAATTGCAAAGTCTCCAAGTTTGGAGACTTTGCGGGCTATATTCAGATCAATCGTTAATCAAATGGCTTTTTTCGCTGCTAACCCATGGAACCAATATCGAAACCAGAGTCATCTCTTCGCCATTTCAAACATGACAAACATGTCAATTATAATATATATTGTCAGAGTTGCAGTTGTTGATTTCGGAAGTGCTCGTGATATACTCAAGAAAATTCATGATGCGACATATTATCGGCTCTTTGACCTCCGGTTTGCTTGCCCTCACCCAAGGTGGAATTCTTGTCCGCTTGCTTGTGGGCGACAAGACTGTCCCAGGCACGACGGATAGCATTGTAATGATGGGCATCTTGATCGTGTTGATCATCCTAATTCCAATCGTGTTGACGCGCCGTCGTTGGATGCGCTGATCGTTTCGCTGGGCGGATTTTTATCCGCCCATTGTTTTATCTGATGTTACGCACTTTTGCTCGAAAGCTCGTATTTTCCCTCACCCTAAC
>JAKANW010000639.1 GCA_021823555.1 Chloroflexota bacterium | reverse complement strand
CTGAGGGCGCTGAACACCAAACCGAATACGATCAACTTTTTGCGCCCAAACTTGTCGGTCAGCGCGCCGCCGACCATGCTGCCAACCAGACCGGAGAATGAGGACATCCCCAGCAGGACGCCTGCCTCGGTCATGCCGACATGGAACTTCTGGGTGATGTACAGTGCAAAGAACGGGAACAACAGCGTCCCGCCGATGCCGTCAACGAAGGATGCGAGTACTACCATCCAGAAACGGGAAGGAAATTCACGGTAAATTTTGTTTATTCTTGTAAGCATGATCTATCCTTTTGTGAAGGATACAATTGTAGTACTAATGTTCTAATTCTGAAAGGGGGAAAACCGCCTCTTTCTGGACCTTAGTGCTGGCCCAACGTCCCGAGCATTCGCACTCGCCTCTCGAGGGAGTTGAAAGCCGCAATGCCGAGCCACAGCATCACGACCATAAAGATCACCAGCAGAATCATTTCCAAGTTCAACGGGAAAATGGTTTTCGTGCCGATCAAATGGGCGCGGACGGCATCCAGGCCATAGGTCAGCGGCAGGGCCAATGCCACGGGTAGTAGGAAGCGCGGCAGGGCATTGACCGGGAAGTTCGAGCCTGAGAAGATCTGCACTAGGAAACTACTCATGTCCACCAGGGTGTTGGCCTCGCGTACGATCATGACAACGGCCGCGAAGGCAAAGCCAAATCCGTACAATCCGATCATCATGGGGATGATGGGCTGGAAGGCAGCCCACAGGTTACCCGTTGGGCGGAAGCCAAAGATCAACCCGCCGAAAAACAACATACCCATGGACGTAACGGCCGTGACCACCAGGTTCGTGACCGAATGCCCGACCAGAATGAGCAGGCGGGGGATAGGTGTCAGCCAATTGGATTCCATCACACCAGAGTCCATGTCATTTTTCAAGGCGTAGCCCATGCCCCAGAACACAGCATTGATGAAATTCTCCAGTACCGTGCCCAGCAAAATGAAGGACATGAAATCGGTCGTGCCGCTGTATTGGGCAAAGCCCAGCGCCTTGCCGTTTGCGCTGAAGGCCATTCCCATGAAATAGACCGGCGTCAGCCAGATCAGAGGCTGGAACATGGACGAGACTGCGTTGAGCGGGTAACGCCAGTATTGCTTCCAATCTTTGCGGATGAGCGCGTACAACGCGCGAATGTGGGACATCAAAGTAGGTTGGGAGAGAGTTTGCATGTTTTCTTCCTTCGCGCTGAGCGGAACGGAGTGAAGTCGAAGCGCTTCGACTGCGGGCCTCGACAATGCCTCGGCCCTCCGCTCAGCGCGCAATGCTAATATTGTCCAATCGCGCCGGTTTGGCGGGCGTGGCGTTCCATCCAGGCAAAGAGCGCCATACCCAGCGCCAGCCAGAAAATGCCGAAGAGCAGCAACATTTGCAGGTCGTGTGCGATACCGGCGAACCCATCGGTGGAGAGGGCCGCGCTGCGCATGGCATGGATGATGTAGGTCTGCGGCAGCCATTGGGCCACGGCTTGCATCCACTGCGGCTGGATCGCCAGTGGATATGTCACACCGCAAAACACCATTACGATGCCGCGCACCAGAAACACGAAGGCGTTGGCCTCCTTGGCGGTGATGACCACACTGGCGAAGGCAAAGCCCAGTCCGTATACGGAAGGAATCGCTACTACTAATACGAGCAGGACCAAACCCAGGTTTCCGTTGAAGTGTACGCCAAACAGGAACGCATATTCCAGGCCGGCCACCACGAGCATTAACATCATCGAAGCCAGTTGTGGGACGCTGCTGCCAAGCAGATACGCAAAGCGCCAGGTGGGGGAGAGCCAATTCGACTCGAGTGTGCCGCGTAGCTGCTCATTCCGCAGTGCGTAGCCCACCTGCCACAACACCACGTTTTGCCACATCCACACCATCGTGCCGACCGCCATGTAACCCACGTACTCGCTCAGCCCGGTGTTGGCCTGGAATTGCGCCAGCCCGCTGCCATCCACGCCGGAGAGAGCGCGCGCGGTCAGGATGTAGCCCATTGGGAAGATGATCGGCCAGATGAACATGGCGATAATCCACGATGGGTAGCGGATGAAAATAGTCCATTCACGTTGGATAACTGCCCTCAGGGCGCGCAATCCATTCAACGGGGTGGAGTGACCGAGCGAAGACGAAACGATCATTTCGGACCTCATGCCTGCCTCCGTTAATCGCGCAGGGCCTTGCCCGTCAGGTGAATGAAAACATCCTCCAGCGAGGGCTTGACCACGTTCATATTGACCAGGCGCGTGCCGTTACCGCTGATCGATTCGACGATGCGCGGCAGGGCGGCGCGGCTGTTCTGGGCATGCAGGCTCACCTCCCACAGGTCGGCTTCACCCTGTTGACGGGTGGTGAGTTGCTCAATGCCTGAGATGCTCTTCAACTTGTCGGCCAGGTCGTCGTGCCAGCCGGTCAATTCCAGGCGGATGATTTCTTTCTGGTCAATGCGACGCTTGAGGCCCTCGGGCGTATCCAGGGCGATCACCTTGCCCTGGTCAATGATGCCAATGCGGTCGGAGAGTTGGTCGGCTTCTTCCATGTAGTGCGTGGTCAGCAGGATAGTGTGGCCCTCCTGCTTGAGTTCGGCGATCAGCTCCCTTAAACGGCGGGCAGCTTGAGGGTCCAGCCCGAGCGTGGGTTCATCCAGCAGCAGGATGGGCGGACGGGCCAGCAGGGCCTTGGCGATGGCGATCCGCTGGCGCATCCCGGTCGAATATTTTTCCACCAGTTCATTGGAGCGATCTTTGATGTCCATGCGCTCGATTAGCTCGTTGACGCGCTTCTTTGCCAGCGTGGGCGGGATGTGGTACAGCGCGGCGAAGTATTCGAGGTTCTCGCGGCCGCTCAGTTTCCAGTAGATGCTGCGTTCGCCCGCCAACACGGTGCCGAGGTTGCGGCGCACTTCGTTGGATTGCTTGACCGCGTCGAAGCCGTTGATACGCGCCCAACCGCTGGTGGGTTCGAGCAGGGTGCATAACATGCGGATGGTGGTGGATTTACCTGCGCCGTTCGGGCCGAGCAGGACGAAAATTTCGACGCGGCGGATCTCCACATCCACGCCGTCCACGGCGGTGAACATGAATTTGGGGGCGCGTTTGCCGAAAGGCCAGAGCCCGTGCTTCGGGGCAGGGGTGGATTCACCCTCGTTTTTTTTCTCGTTGC